>CBJNAT010000462.1:0-3597 GCA_966434585.1 uncultured Gammaproteobacteria bacterium
AGCGGATCTGTCGGCAAACGCCATTTTGGCTCGTCTCAATCAAAAGCTGTCCGCGTTCCCAGATGCGATGGTGCACGTGATTCCCGCACCGGCGGTGCAGGGGCTCGGTAACAAAGGTGGCTTCCGCGTGCACATCGAAGATCGCGATGGGCAAGGGCCGGAGGCGCTGCAGAAGGTGATCGATTCGGTTCTACAGCAAGCGTGGCGCACGCCGGAGCTTGCCGGTGTCTACACGTACTACGAGATCAATGCGCCGCAGCTCAACGTGAAGGTCGATCGCGTGCGAGCAAAACAGCAGAACGTACAACTCACGGACGTCTTTCAGACCCTGCAGGTGTATCTCGGCTCGCTGTACGTCAACGACTTCAATGCATTCGGCCGAACCTACCGCGTGATGGCGCAGGCGGATGCGCCGTTCCGACTCACGGCCGAGGACATCCTGAAACTCAAGACGCGCAATGCATTCGGCGAGATGGTGCCTTTGAGCTCGGTGGTCACCGTCGAGCAGACGTTCGGGCCCGACATCGTCGAGCGCTTCAACGGCTATCCCGCGGGCGACATCAACGGCGCTGCGGCACCGGGCTACAGCTCCGGCGAAGCGCAGGCCGCGCTCGAGAAAATCCTGCAGCGCAAGCTGCCGCCGGGTTTCGCATACGAGTGGACCGAGCTCGCATTCCAGCAGCAGGCGGGGGGCAACACAGCGTTCATTGTCTTCCCGCTTTGCGTACTGTTCGTGTTCCTTGTGCTCGCGGCGCAGTACGAAAGCCTGCGTCTGCCGCTCGCCATCGTGCTCATCGTGCCGTTGGGTGTGCTCGCTGGGCTGGTCGGGGTCTTCGCACAGCGTGGCGACATCAACATCTTCACGCAGGTGGGCTTCATGGTGCTCGTCGCGCTCGCGTGCAAGAACGCGATTCTGATCGTCGAGTTCGCCACACATCTTCAGGAGCAGGGCCGCAGCGCGATCCACGCCGTGCTGGAAGCCGCACGGTTGCGCTTGCGTCCAATTCTCATGACTTCCTTCGCATTCATCATGGGTGTCGTGCCACTGGTGTTCGCCACGGGTGCAGGCGCTGAAGTGCGCAGCGCGATGGGAGCCGTCGTGTTCGCCGGGATGATTGGCGTGACGTTTTTCGGCCTGCTGCTCACACCGGTGTTCTACGTCGTGCTGCAGAGGAGACGCGCCGCGCGTGCTGCCACGGAAGCAGCGCCCTCGGCATTGGAGATCGGTCATGCGTAGAGAACAACCAGTTCTGCCAGGCATCCTCGCGCTCGCGTTGAGTGCGTGCGCAGTGGGGCCTGATTACAAGGAGCCAAACACGGCTGCGCCTCGAGCGTTCACGCAGGCGCACTCGGATTTGTACACGGCGCGTACGCGGGTGACGCCGCTCGAGCGGGTTTTCAGCGACCCAGTGCTGGATGGGCTCGTGCGGGATGCACTGGCGGCTAATCATGACCTGAGAATCGCGCGCGCCAATCTCGCCGAAGCTCGCGCTCTGTATCGCGTCTCGCAGTACGACCTCGCGCCAACGGTGACCACGAGCGCTGGCTACACGGAGCAGCGTCATGCTGAAGATGAAGCCCTGGGGCGCCCGCGCGAGGCGCACCTGTACGACGCTGGCTTCGATGCGCTCTGGGAGCTGGATTTGTTCGGCGGCGTTCGGCGCGGCGTTGAAGCCAATCGCGCACGTGCGCAAAGCACGGCGGCAACGCTGGAGGATGTGCAAATCTCGGTCACGGCTGAAGTGTTGCGTACGTACTTCGAGTTGCGCGGGGAGCAGCTGCAGCTTGACGTCGTTCGTCGCAACGTCGACAACCAGAGTGAGACGCTGGAACTGACGTCGGCACGTTACGATGCGGGTCGCGGCTCCGAGCTCGATGTCTCGCGGGCTCGCTCGCAACTGAGCGCCAGCCGCGCCGGAATCGCGCCGCTCGAAGCCGCGATCGCTCGTTCCATGCACCGCTTGAGCGTACTCACGGGTCGGGAACCTTCCGCGCTCACGGGCCGCCTCGCGCCGTCGCAGGCTTTGCCGGACTTGCCCGCGAGGGTGGAAGTGGGCGATCCAGCCGCATTGCTGCGCCACCGTCCGGATGTGCGTGCAGTCGAGCGCGAGCTGGCTGCAGCCACTGCCGATATCGGTGTGTCGGTCGCAGACCTGTTTCCGCAGGTCACGTTCGTGGGCAATCTTGGCTTCGCGAGCGCGAGCCGCAATGGCTTGGGCAATGATGGGAGCGGCACCTATCTCATTGCACCGGCCATCTCCTGGGCTGCGCTCGACCTGGGCCGCGTGCGTGCACGCATCGGCGCGGCGCGTGCGCGTGCGGATGGGGCGCTCGCAAATTACGAGCGCACCGTCTTGCGGGCGCTCGAGGAAACCGAGAATTCGCTCGCCGAGCATGCGGCGTCACGTGCGCGCTGGGCGCACATCGTCGAAGCGACGGAAGCGAGCCGCCGCGCTGCCGTCCTTGCACGCATCCGCTTCGAGCACGGTGTCAGCGATTTCCTGCAAGTGCTCGACGCCGAGCGCACTTTGTTGGAAGTGGAAGAAGCCTACGCGCGCAGCCGCACCGAAGCGGCGACCTCTTTGGTTGCCGTATACAAAGCCTTGGGTGGCGGATGGGAGGACACGCGCTAAACTGCCGCGAACGTTTGCTACCCACCTATGTTTATGTATTCCATTGAACACGAGAACCGGGCGCCGGCCGAGGTGCTGGCCACCGCGAGTGCCTCGACTCAACAGCGTGAGAAGCTGCTGACCGCCGCTGCGCGCGCGAGCCGAATGCTCCTCGAGGCCCCGGATCTGGACACGGTCATGCCCGCGGTGCTGCAACTGCTCGGGGAAGCGGCAGAGGTGGATCGCACGGTGCTTGCACTGGCGGAGGAAGGCGCCGACAACGCGCGTTATCTTGTCATCAAGCACGAGTGGGTCGCTGGTTGCGATATGACGCAGCCAGCGTGGAGCGTGAGGAAGTCTGATTGCTTCTGTCCCGAGCTCAGGTCCGGCCGCAGTGTCTATGTGCGTCGCGATCGAGCCGATCTTGCGACCGTGAGCATTGCAGCCGAGACGGCCAAGAGCTCCATGATCGTGCCGTTTCACGTCGAGGGCGAATATGCAGGCGCAGTCGGCTTCGACGACTATCGACGTGCACGCGAGTTCGATCCGGCTGTGGTCGCCGCCCTGGAGATCGCGGCCAGTGTGATCGGTGCTGCTTATCACCGCTTGCGCCTGATGGATGCCGTGCGACGCGAGCGCGAAGCAGCCATCGAACAGCGCGTGGCCGAGCTGGTGAATGCCAATGCCGCGCTGCGCGCCAATTTGGAACAGCTCACGAGCGTTTCGGAGCTACCGCAATTCTTCCAGCACATGCTGTTGGAAGCGGTACGGCAGCTCGATGCGGCGGCAGGCTCGGTGTTCGTCCTCTATACGGCCGACGAATGGCGTGTCGTCTCGCACGTGCGCGACGGCCGGCTCGCGGAACCCGGCTTCTCCATGACCGCGCTAGAGTCTCAATTGCAGTATTGCCAACATGCTCTGTCGCGCGATCCGCTGCATGTGGCCATCGGCGACGCTTGTGGCATGGCGTGGCCAGGCATGCTCG
>CBJNAT010000463.1:0-3585 GCA_966434585.1 uncultured Gammaproteobacteria bacterium
TTCCGTACCGCCGCCGCCGAGCAAGGAAGAAGTGCTGCTCACCGAAATACGCGACCTGCTCAAGACGAAATAACGGCACTAAGTAAGCTGTGCGAATGCGGCGCGCGTGAGGTTCTCCGGCGTGCCGCTCGTGCACAGCACGTTGTCCTCGATGCGGATGCCACCGTAGCGACGGTAGCGGTCCACCATACGCCAGTTGATCGAGTCCGACAGTGCGCTGGATCGTGCACGCTGCAGCAGCAGATCGATGAAGTAGATGCCGGGCTCGATCGTCACGACAAACCCGGGGGCCAGCGTGCGCGTCAGTCGCAACGCTGGATGAGCCGCGGGGGGTGGGCGCTGCGTGCCTTGCGCATCCATGGTGAAACCCGCCACGTCGTGCACTTGCAAGCCCAGCAGATGACCAATGCCGTGCGGGAAGAAGACGGCGGAGGCGCCGCTCTCGACGGCGGACTCTGCCGTGCACTCGATGAAGTCGGCTTCGCGCAGGAGTTTCGCGATCCCGTAGTGCGCATTCAGATGCAGGCTGACATAGTCCGTGCCGGGCAGCACCTGCGCGCAGAGCGTTTGCTGAACCTCCTCGAGCGCCGCAATCAACGCCGCAAACTCTCCGGCGTGATACGCGTGCGTGCGTGTGATGTCGCTCGCGTACCCATTGAACTGAGCCCCCGCGTCGATCAGGAAAGAATGACGGTCGGGATCAGCAGGCGCGACACGATCCAGATGCTGGTAGTGAAGGATCGCTGCGTGCGTGTTGACGGCGATGATGTTCGTATATGGCACTTCCGCCTCTGCAAGGCCGGTCGCTCGCAAGTAGGCGAAATGAATCTCGAACTCGGAAGCTCCTGAGCGAAAAGCCGTTTCCGCTGCTCTATGGCCCTGCGCTCCGAGCACATTGGCTGTGCGCATACATTCAATTTCGTAAGCCGTCTTCGCCGCGCGCTGGTAATGCAGCCGCCGCAACAGCACATCAGAATTGATCTCGACAAATCCCCACGCGGCAAGGTCGTTCGACAGCTCGCCGATCGCGCCCGAGCGACCCTTGCCCACCACGAACGGCCGTGCCTCGGCAGGTTCGCGAACCACCGTTACGTCGAACTGTTCGATCCAGGGTGCGCGCGGCACTTCGGGCGGCTTGTGCCAGTAATCGTGCGGCTGGTACAGCACGAGCACGGGCTTGCGGCCCGGCTCGAACACGATCCAGCTTTCTGGTGCATCGAGCAAAGGAGCCCATGCTTTGAAGTGCGGGTTCACTTTGAACGGCGCATGTTGATCGTCGAGGAAGAGCAGCGTTGGGCGCCCCGAAAAGATCGCGACACGATCGAGCCGCGCGTCTTGCAACGCATGTTCCATTCGTTCGCACTGTACGCGGAGATGTTCAGCGAAGACCGAGGCAAGCGAAGTGGTCATGTGAGCACCTGCGGATGAGGGCAGACCGCGGACATGCAAAATTGCAGGGTCGAAACGGGCGAGCAATTGTCAATGTTTCGTCAATGTTCGCACGTGTCGTCGGGTGGAAACAAACTCGCAGATGCCTGTTTTTTCAGGCGCAAACGCCCGTCTAGGATGCCAACCGGTGAGCCGTTTGAAACCTCAACGAAAGCTTCTAGAATTTCCGCCGCTCTCGCTCGGGAAGCTATTCGAAGATCCCGAGGCGATTTGAGGCGTGCTGTTTCAACTCTAACTTTTGGGGTGTCCATTTCATGAACACGAAGACGATCCTCGCCGCTCTTGCACTGGGCCTGACGCTGGCTGCTTGCGCCAAGAAGGAAGAAGCTCCTGCCGAAGCGCCTGCTGCTGAAGCTCCTCCGGCTGCTGAGGCTCCTGCTGCCGAGGCTCCTGCTGGGGATGCAGCTATGGATCCAGCCGCTGCTCCTGCTGAAGGCGCTGCTCCTGCCGAAGGTGCCGCTCCTGCTGAAGGCGCTGCTCCGGCCGCTCCCGCTCAGTAAGTCGGTCACGTGATCTGACTTTCGCAGCCGGTGAAAACCGGCTGCGAGAGTCTTCGAGTTCGGGCGGATCTTCCGCCCGAATTCGCTTCAGGCCCAGCCCCGGGCCGGCAAACTGAACCTGACTCAAGGTTCGTGCGACTCGCGTCGATAAGGAGGCCAAGGAAGGGCGAAATACCGTGCCAGTCACCATCCGCGATGTTCGTTCCGCCGCTGATCGCGCCTGGATCCAGAGCGTGTACGGCGAATATCTGAAGGATCTCTCCTCGGTCAGCATGAACACCGGGATGTTCCCGGTATCCGGTGAGTTCGGCGAGCGCGAGGATGATCTGCTCAGCCGTTGGTCTGCCGATGAGGGCTCGTACCCACTGCTGATCTTGCAGAACAACCAGCCCGTTGGCTTCGCTCTGGTAAACCGACCGCCGCGCACGCAGCGCGATCCCGTCGATTTTCGAATGGCCGAATTCTTCGTTCAGTCTGGCTCTCGCCGCCGTGGTCTCGGCCGCCTCGCTGCCCAGCTCATCTTCAGGCGCTTCGCCGGGGAGTGGGAGATCTCCGAGTTCCAATCCAACGTGGGCGCGGTCGCTTTCTGGCGCGCCGTCGTTTTCGAATTTACCGGTGGCCAGTACCGCGAAGCGCGGGGCAACGGCGAAGTGCGCCAGTACTTCAAGTCGGAGCAGAGGCGATAGGGCTAGGAGGGCCCTGGGCCTTTGAGCTCTGGCCGGATGGCCTCTTTCCGTTTTGGCCAGTGCCCGAGAGCCGAGCGCTCTCCTGGCCCATTCCCATCACGCCCGCTTGCGCGTCCGTTCTCGTCCAGCTTCCAAAGCCGATCGCAAAAACCGACCCGTGTGCGACTGCGGATGCCGTGCGATCTCCTCGGGTGTGCCCACGCACACGATGTTGCCGCCGCCGGTGCCGCCTTCAGGTCCGAGGTCGATCAACCAGTCGGCTGTCTTGATCACATCCAGGTTGTGCTCGATGACGACGATCGTGTTGCCTTCGTCTCGTAGACGATGCAACACACCGAGTAATTGCTCGATGTCGTAGAAGTGCAGCCCGGTCGTGGGTTCATCGAGAATGTAGAGTGTGCGACCTGTCGCGCGTTTCGATAGCTCCTTCGCGAGCTTTACACGTTGCGCTTCGCCTCCCGACAACGTCGTCGCGTTCTGGCCGAGCTTGATGTACGACAGGCCAACGTCCATCAACGTCTGCAGCTTCGGTGCGATCGTGGGGACGTTACGGAAGAAGGCGAGCCCATCTTCCACGGTCATTTCGAGCACTTCGTTGATGCTCTTGCCTTTGAAGAGGATCTCGAGCGTTTCGCGGTTGTAGCGCTTGCCTTTGCAGACATCGCAAGTCACGTACACGTCCGGCAGGAAGTGCATTTCCACTTTGATTACGCCGTCGCCCTGACAGGCCTCACAACGCCCGCCTTTGACGTTGAAGCTGAAGCGGCCCGCTTCGTAACCGCGCGCACGTGCTTCGGGCACGCCCGCGAAGATCTCGCGAATCGGCGTGAACAAGCCCGTATAGGTCGCGGGATTCGAACGCGGTGTGCGGCCGATCGGACTCTGATCGATGTCGATGACGCGATCGATGTGCTCCATGCCGTGCAACTCGTCGAAAGGCGCGGGCGGCG
>CBJNAT010000464.1:0-3583 GCA_966434585.1 uncultured Gammaproteobacteria bacterium
GATGAGATCGGCGAGCTGCCGCTGATCGGTCAGGTCAAATTGCTGCGTGTGCTGCAGTCCAACGAGATCCAGCGTGTGGGGTCCGACCAAGTCATCAACGTCGATGCCCGCATCGTTGCTGCTACGAACAAGAATCTGTTCGAGATGTGCCGGGCGGGTACGTTTCGAGAAGACCTGTATTACCGTCTCAGCATCATCCACGTGACGCTGCCTCCGTTGCGGCAAAGGCGCGACGAGATCCCGCTGCTCATCGAGTATCTGGCGCAAGAGGCATCGCTGCGACTGCACCGGCAGCCGATCAGATTGTCGCGTCGGCTCACGACCTTCCTGCATTCCTACGATTACCCGGGAAACATCCGCGAGTTGCGCAATCTCATTTTTAGAATGTCCTGTCTGGCCACCGACATGGCGGATCTCGAACATCTCCCTGAGAACATTCGTCCGAAGCCCGCGGCGGGCACCTCGATCGAGCAGGCGGACGTCGCGGCGCTCTCGCTCAACGATGCGAAGAAGCGTGCGAGCGATGAGGCGGAGCGGCGCTACTTGCAGGATTGCCTCCGCAAAGCGAATGGTCGCGTCACGGACATGGCACGCAACATCGGTATGAATCGCAGTCACGTGCAAAGCTTACTCAAGAAACATGGGCTGACGAGGCGCGGCAACGGCAACTCCGAGGGCGCAACGGCGTAGCACAGAGCGGCGGCGACTGTACTTCGGTGCGATTGCGAGACGGCGCTCCCGGTCCGTAAATTGAGATTCGCATGGCGCTGACGTGTGCTTCGGGTTCTCGCATTGAATGTGCACCGAACCACGCGTATATGCTTCGTCACCTCGATTGCAGACCGTCTCATCTGCAATCCATCGCGAACAGCACTTGCGACGGGAGCGCAGGCCGTGCGTTCTTTCGGCCGGCGGTTCTACAAAAGATTGCCGTTCTCTCGATGAGTCGCGGGGTATCAGCAGTGAACCGATGTGATGCAATGAGTTTGCGCGAAGGGAGTCGGCCGTCGCGCCGCATCGCGCGTTGCTGCGCGTGCGTTGCTCTCGTCGTGTTTGCTGGGTGCAGTGCGGTCGGAGGGCCAGAGTATCGACGCCCCGATGTGCCGGACAAGCCGCAATGGTCGCAGCTCGAACATCGCGAGCTGACGACCTCGGAAGTGATTCAGCCGGACTGGTGGACGGGCTTCGGCGATACCGAGCTCGATACTTTGATCCAGCGCGCGATGAAGGACGGCCAAGATCTGCGTATCGCCGCGCTGCGACTGGACAAGGCCGGTGTGCAGCTTGGCAAGGATAGTCTAGCTGGCACTCCGGAGCTCACGCTGGCGCCGACCGACACGGTAGGTCGGCAAAAACTCGAGTCGCAGAGTTCGGCGAAGACACGCGATACGGAGCTGTTGGGCGCCGGACTCACATGGGAGCTCGACCTCTGGGGCAAGATCCGCAAAGAAGTCGCCGCCGCCGGAGCCCGTTACCGCGCGACGGAGATGGATTGGCGAGCAACCCATCTGGCGCTCGTGGCGAGCGTCGCCGAGCGTTACTTCCAGATCCGACAGTTCGACGAACAAGTCACGCAGCAGCAGCAATCGCTCAAGCAGGCGCAATATCTACTTCAGATTTATCAGGCACAGCACGCCGAGGGCATGGTGCCTGAGACCCGTATCCGTTCGCAGAAGGCGGAAATTGGCAATCTCACCACTCAACTGCTCGATATGCAGCGCGGTCGGAAGGAAGCGGAGCTGAAGTTAGCGACACTCGTGGGGTTGCCGGCCGGTGAGCTCTCGATTCCAGTGGCGCCCTTGCGGGACCGTGTGCAGCTCGTGCGTGTCCCCGAAGTTCTACCGGCCGACATGCTTGCGCGGCGCCCTGATGTGCTGAAGGCCGAGTTTGCAGTGCTAGAGGCGCATCATCTCGTTGGCAAAGCAAGACTCGCACGGCTGCCGACATTCTCGCTGTCAGCAGTCGCAAAGACGGGCGCGAGTCTGGCGGCGATGGTGATCAATTCCTGGTCGTTCGGCTTGACCACGTCCACTGCAGGTTTGTTCGATCGGGACACGAGGATCGACGTGAAGCTGAGCGAAGCGGACGTACGCATCGCCCGCGAGGAGTATCGCAAGGCAGTGCTGCAGGCATACGAGGAGGTGGAGGTTGCGCTCCTCAACATCTATGCGCGTCACGAGCAGCTCCAGCAGCTCGAGCAGCAGGTGGCAGATCTGCAGGTCGTTAGGGATGTTCAGGATGCGCGATTGCGCGAAGGGCTGGTGTCGCAGCTCGAGGTCTTCGATACGGAACGCAGCCTCCTCGGTGCGCGACAGAGCATCCTCTCGACGTATCAACAGGCGCTGATGGACACCGTGATTCTCTACAAGGCCCTTGGGGGTGGCTGGCCTCCCGAGAATGTAGGTGGGATGCCTCGAGCGGCCGGGCTGCATACATTGGATGAATAATAATGAAAATTGTTTTGAAGCCCGTCTCGCATCCAGAGATAGGTGAGATCGACATCGGTACAGGCCTGTTTGCGATCGGTCGCAACGAAGAGCCGTTCACTCGGCTTGGGGATGCGGCACGGCGATTGTCGCGACGTCATGCCCGGATATTCCAGGAAGACGAGCAAGTCTTCATCACCGACCTTGGCAGCCTCAATGGCACGCGGGTGAACGAGCGACTGCTGCAGGAAGCGACGTCGCTGCACGACAACGATCTGGTGAGCTTCGGCGAGGAGCTTGCGTTCCGCGTGGAGATCAAACCGGAGCACGCGACAGCCGCGCTTCCATCTTGCAATGGTTTACTGCTAGTCCCGACGGACTCGACGAGCGGGATGGAAGAGATCGCGATCGAGCACTTTCCATTTCTGGTGTCGCGCGCCGCCGGCATGTTCGAGCAGTACGCAGAACGGTTCCCGGAAGCGCTCCGGAAGCTCTCGCGTCGGCACGCGGTGTTCGCTATGAAAGGTGGCGATCTCTACGTCGAAGACTTGGCAAGCGCAAACGGCACATTCGTCGATGGCGAGAGATTAGACGAGCGCGCCCGCAGGCTTGTTGACGGGGACACGGTGATGTTCGGTGCGCCGCAATTTTCATACACGGTGTGCATCACCCCGCGCAGTCCGGCGACACGATCCGTGGAACAAAGGATCTCCATTGCCGAACCCGCCGTCAGCGGTTCCCCGCGTGAGGGCAGGACGATATCGAGGTCCTCTGCGCAGAGTGCACCCATGAGCACGGCGGCCGCTGCCAATGCTGTCGCGCCGGAACCGGCATTCGCCCTGCCGGAACCATCGGCAAGAGCGTCCGTGATCTCCGCCCCGGCGCAGGTTGCTGCAGTATCGCCTCCTGAAGCGGCCGCAGCCATCGAATCTCCGATTGCAGAGGCCCCGTTGCAGACATGCAATCGCACGCGCTTCGTCAGTTCAGCTGATTCGTTCATCAATGTGTTTTGCGCGGACGATGAGCGGGCGGCGGCTGCGAAGTCGGGCGCGGTGAGCGGTGAGACCGTGAAGGTCGAAGCGCTCGAGCGTCCGAGGAGTCGGCTGCGACGGGTGAGCGTGGCCGTGGGCAACTTGTGGCGCGCGGTGAACGGGCCG
>CBJNAT010000465.1:0-3581 GCA_966434585.1 uncultured Gammaproteobacteria bacterium
CCGATGGCAACGATCGGCGGTGCCATCAAGGCCGCAATGATCTCCGCATAAGTGGCATTACGCAGGATGGTGAACGACAACCCGGATGCGCGCAGGTCTGCTTCCGTAAGCAGATGGTCGCCCGCCGACAGTGTCGGGTTCTTCGGATGAATGCCGGCCGTCGATGTGTAGACGATGTGTTTGATCCCGGCACGCTTCGCGGCATTGATGGCATTGCGGTGCTCGGGAACCCGCCGTGTGACATCCAGGCCGCTGATCAGCATGAGCACCTCGTTCCCTGCATAGGCTGTGTCGAGGGAGGCGGGATCGCGATAATCGCCGCGGAAAACGCACGCACCCTGTGCTGCGCGACTCGAGAGATTCTCTGGGGTGCGCGTGATGAGCGTGAGCGTCTCAGGGGCAACTTTTTCAAGTAAAGCGGCCGTCAGCCGACGACCAAGATCGCCCGAGGCGCCGCTGATAGCGATACGAGTCATGGGGCTTGCTCCACTTGCACGCACTCCGACGCGCGCCGTTCGGACGCAGCGGCCTCGCGCTCAACCCGCAGTAGCTGGTCGTAACGCCGGCGCGCCAGGACGCACGCTTTATCTGTCGCAAGCAACGCGGGTTTCAATGCCCAGAAATCTCGATCGCCCATCTCCTCCTGGATGGCCTTTAAGACTCTGTTGTCCTCGGGTTCGAACACGATCTCCAGAAGCTGCCGTGACCGTTGTTCGGCGTGCTCCGCTGGTTCGAAGCTGGGATCGAAGCGCTCAGCGGTGAAGTAGTGCGTCGTCGTCTCTGTTTCGGGCGTGTAGATGTGCAGCTGCAGCCACGGCGGATCAAGATCGCGGCCCCGATCGTCGACCGTGCTGGAGATGGTCATACGCCCCGGGGCAATCCATGTCGTGCGTGCCGTGTTCAACCCCTTGCCCTCGTGGAAGCGGATGTCCCAGCACGCGTGCAGCTCATCGCCCTCGAAATAGGCCCGGTGTTCCGAGGCAAGAAAGTTGTTGTATTCCCCCATTTGAAATGACGTTCGATGCAGCGCGGCTGCATGGGTGAGATCGAGCAGATTCTCGACACCGAGCATGATGTGACTTTCGAGCAGTACGTGCATGCGGATGCAGTCGAGCTCGGGCTTGAACAAGTAGCCCGAGTAGTCCGGAACGTCCTCTAACCTTGCCGCCGCTGGATGGCCCGTCCAGAGCCAGATGCCCCCGTCGCGCTCCACGACAGGTAATGCTCGGACCTTGGCACCGGCTGGAGGCTGACCGAACGGGCTGTGCGTGCACACACCCTCGCCATTGAATCTCAAGCCATGGTAGGGGCACACAATGGCGTCGCCTTCGATGTGGCCCATGCTGAGTGGCGCGAAGCGATGAGGGCACACATCGCGCAGTGCCTGGATCTGGCCCTGCTGGGTGCGGAAGAGCACGACAGGAAGGTTGCAGATTTTTCTCCTGAAGGGCTGGCTGCCGACTTCTTTGCTCCAGGCAGCTAGGTACCAGTGGTTCGTCAAGAGCGTCGTCATCTCTTCCCCGTCTGCTTCAAACACTTGATTGAACCTTACGTGCTGGCATGCAAGATCGTCAATCACTTGTTTGAAGGATCGCTCGGAAAGCGCGACACTCGCCCATATGACCAGACGCACTCGGTTCCGAAATGAAGACGATCGCGTACCCGCCGATGCGCGACGGAAGCTCCTCGCGGCAACCGAAGCGTTGCTGCTAGATGAAGGGATGACAGCGATATCGACGCGAGTCATTTGCGGCGCCGCGCAGACCAACGTCTCGCAGATTCGATATTACTTTGGGAGCCTCGGCGGGCTGATCGATGCCGTTCTTGCGGCAGAACTGGATTCGGTGACGCGGGCTTATGAAGCCGCGAATCCGAGCGGTGAATATCAGGACCTGGGTGGACTCGTCGATCTGCTACTCGACAGTGTGCGAGCTCCAGCCGCTTTCTCGGAAGACGGTTTTGCGGCGCTCGTGATCGAAAGTATCTATCGACATACGAGTGCGGCATCGCAAGGCGCCGCCGCCGAGCGACTGGCGCGCTCGCAGAAGCCTTTTCTAAAGACCTTGTCTGCGTTCCTACCGCACCTGGCGCCGGATGCGCTGCATTATCGCTTCAGCGCGACGATCGCGATGGTCATGGCCATGCTGCCGCAAGCCTCTGGCAGCCGCCTGTTTGCCATCCAACAGCCGAGGGCCGCATCTCGGCACGCATGGTGCGACACCCAGCTCAAAGCACTCTGCCTCGCAGCGCTTGCAGGAGACAAGGTTCATTCCACAGCTGTGTTGGCGAAGCTGCGGCCGAGCCCCCTGTAAGTTGGTCGGGACGGCGAGATTCGAACTCGCGACCCCTTGCACCCCATGCAAGTGCGCTACCAGGCTGCGCCACGTCCCGACCGAGGAGAAATCAGCGGCTTGTCCGTGCCGTTCGAGAGGCGCGGGATGATACGGGAAAAGCGCTTGCGCCCCAACCCTCTCGGGCAAATACCCGCAGGAAACGGCAGGTCAGCGGCGAAGGATTCGCAGGATTTCCTCCAACTCCAGCCGCAGTTGGCGAACGATCTGCTGGGCCTGAGTGAGGTCTTCACGGGCCTCTTCACCTTGCAGGCGATTACGCGCACCGCCGATGGTGAAGCCCTGCTCATACAGAAGGCTCCGGATCTGGCGAATGACGAGCACGTCTTGGCGCTGGTAGTAACGGCGATTGCCGCGGCGCTTCACGGGCTTCAATTGCGGGAACTCTTGTTCCCAGTAGCGCAGCACATGCGGCTTCACACCGCACAGCTCGCTGACTTCGCCGATCGTGAAATAGCGTTTGCCCGGGATCGCCGGCAGTTCGGCGTTATTGCCTGGTTCCAGCATAGGCTTCCACGCGCGCTTTGAGTTTTTGTCCTGGGCGGAAAGTCACAACGCGACGGGCGCTGATTGGAATTTCTTCGCCCGTTTTGGGATTGCGGCCGGGACGCTGATTCTTGTCGCGAAGATCGAAGTTACCAAAGCCGGAAAGTTTTACTTGCTCGCCGTGCGACAACGACGCGCGCAACTCTTCGAAAAACATATCGACGAGCTCGCGAGCCTCGCGCTTGTTGAGGCCGAGCTGGTCGAACAGCGCTTCGGCGATTTCCGCTTTGGTCAGTGCTGCCATGATTACTTGTCCCGGATCGCGGCCCCAAATTGGCCGCGCAAGGCCGTGGTGACTTGCGCCACCAGGTTGTCGGCATCTGCATCCGTGAGGGTGCGGGAAGTATCCTGCAGAATCAAGGCTAAGGCTATGCTTTTCTTGCCCTTCTCGATCTGCTCGCCCCGGTAGACGGAGAGCACTTTCAAATCTCGCAGTAGACCTCCTGCGCTGCCGCCGACCACCGTTTCGAGCGCGGCTGACGTCACGGCCTCCGGCACGATCACGGCGAGATCCCTGCGAATCGATGGGAATCGGGAGATCTCCGCAAAGCGCGGCACTCGCGAACGCTGTAGAGCGTCGGTTTGGAGCTCGAAGAGGATGGCTGGATATGTCAAGTCGAGCGCCTTCATCGCCGAAGGATGCAGCGCACCGATCCAACCGACGGGCACACCGTCTCGGGTGAT
>CBJNAT010000466.1:0-3581 GCA_966434585.1 uncultured Gammaproteobacteria bacterium
CTCGCGGCGGCAAAGACGACGTCCTCGACGCAGAGTTCGAAGAAGTCAAGGACAAGAAGAAGGGCGGCTGATCCGACGGACCTAAGATCTAAAGATCGCAGGTCGGCTGGCAATGCGCCAATAGCAATTGAAGCCGCCGTGAGCTCGATGGGCTCACGGCGGCTTGTTCGTGTGAGCTAGGAAACATGGCAAAGCGCTGTTATTACGAAGTGCTCGAAGTCACCCGTACCGCAACGGAGGCTGACATCAAGAAGGCGTACCGCCGCCTCGCCATGAAGTTTCACCCCGATCGCAACCCTGGCGATCCCACCGCAGAGGAGCGCTTCAAGGAGGCGAAAGAAGCCTACGAAGTGCTGACCGACGAGCAGAAGCGCGGGGTCTACGACCAGTACGGTCACGATGGCCTGCAGGGTCGGGGCGGCGGCTTCGGCGGCGGCGGCGCGGATGCCTTCGCCGACATCTTCGGTGATGTCTTCGGCGATATCTTCGGAGCGGGACGCCGTGGTGGCGGTCGCCAGGTGTTTCGTGGCGCCGACTTACGCTACGAGCTTGAGCTCGATCTGGAGCAGGCGGTGTTCGGCCACACTGCCAATGTCGAATTCACCACGCTGGGAGAATGTGAGCCGTGTGGCGGCACGGGCGCTGCTCCAGGCTCGAAGCCGACCACGTGTGATACGTGTGGCGGCAGTGGGCATGTCCGAATGCAGCAGGGCTTCTTCTCGGTCCAGCAGACGTGCCCGCGCTGCAAGGGTCGAGGCCAGATGATCAGCCAGCCGTGCGATTCCTGCCTGGGGCAAGGCCGCGTCCGGCGCAAAAAGACTTTGTCGGTAAAGATTCCGGCCGGTGTGGACAGCGGTGATCGCATCCGCTTGTCCGGCGAAGGCGAGGGCGGTCGCAACGGCGGTCCGCCCGGGGACCTCTACGTCGAGGTGCGTGTCCGAGAACATCAGATCTTTGAACGGGATGGGGCCAATCTCTCGTGCGAAGTGCCAATCAGCTTCACCACTGCCGCACTCGGCGGTACGGTCGAGGTGCCGACGCTCAACGGGCATCTCTCGTTGAGGATCCCCCCCGAGACGCAGTCGGGTCGCGTGTTCAGACTCCGCGATCAGGGAGTCAAACCGGTGCGCGGCGGTGTGCCGGGTGACCTGTTCTGCCGGGTCGTGGTGGAGACGCCCGTGAACTTGACGGAGGAGCAGCAGGAGTTGCTGCGTAAGTTCGACGAAACGCTTGGAAAGAGCCGTCGCGATCACAGTCCACGCGAGCAAACGTGGTTCGACGGTGTGAAGCGCTTCTTTGAAACGATGACGCGTTGAATTCACAAGCGGACGTAAGGAGCGGTGATGCAAGCAGATTCGCCCGTGCGTGTAGCGGTGTTGGGGGTGAGCGGGCGGATGGGGAAGGCGCTGCTCACGGCCGTTGGGCAGACGCCAGAGATGCGCCTTGCGGGTGGTTTGGTATCACCGTCAAGCTCCTGGAATGGGCGGGATCTCGCTGTGTTGGCCGGTGGACCGCCGACTGGGACGGTGGTGAGCTCAGATGTCAGGCAAGCCATAGCAGGCTCGCAGGTTGCCGTCGATTTCACATTGCCGGCTGCTACGCGCGAGAACATCGAAGCGTGTGTGGCAGCGCGAGTCCCACTGGTGATCGGAACGACTGGCCATGATGCTGCGGCACTCGCCGCTATCCGCGACGCTGCGCGTCAGATTGCGATCGTCCGGGCGGCCAACATGAGTCTAGGCGTGAATCTGCTCCTAAAGCTCGGCGAACTCACTGCAAGTACATTGGATTCGGATTACGACATCGAAATCTTCGAAGCCCATCACCGCAACAAGAAGGATGCGCCTTCAGGTACCGCGCTCGCGCTCGGTCATGCGGCAGCGCGAGGACGCGGAGGCACACTGGAGGAACTCGCCACTTATACACGGCACGGCGAAATGGGTGCGCGTCCTCCAGGGTCGATCGGCTTCTCCGTCGTTCGCGGCGGCGATATCGTCGGTGAACATGCCGTCAGCTTTGTCACGATGGGAGAGCGGATCGAGCTGACGCATCGCGCGCACGATCGGATGGGCTTTGCGCGTGGTGCGCTTGCGGCGGCGCGTTGGCTCATCGGTCGAGAGCCTGGACTGTACGACATGCAAGACGTTCTCGGACTCGCAGCGGCCAAGTGACCCGCGAGTGATGCGCGGCTGCGAATTCGTAGACCTCGTAACCTCGCTCGCGTAGACTCCCGACCCTCAGCACGCGGTGAAATTTTTCTGCGGCGGGATGGACCAAAAAGTCCTTCCCGCTGTCTGCATGCGTGTGCGAAATGCAATCCCATCCACATGTTCGATGTGGGAGCTGATGTGACGACACCCGCAGTACTCGCGCTCGAAGACGGCACCGTGTTTCAAGGCCGCTCGATCGGCGCCAAAGGCAATTCCACGGGCGAGGTGGTGTTCAACACCGCCATGACCGGTTATCAGGAAGTGCTCACGGATCCGTCGTACTGCCGGCAGATCGTGACCCTCACTTATCCTCACATCGGTAACACCGGCACGAACCCCGAAGACCTCGAGGCTTCGAACGTATACGCGGCGGGGCTTGTCATTCGCGACTTGCCGGCGTTGCACTCCAACTGGCGCGCCACTGAATCGCTCGAGTCATTCCTCGAGCGCGCAAAGGTGGTTGCCATTGCGGAGATCGACACGCGCAAGCTCACGCGCATCCTGCGCGAGAAGGGCGCGCTCGCCGGCTGCATCATGACCGGCGACAAGGCAACGGCTGCGGCTGCAACGCACCTTGCACGCAAGTTTCCTGGGCTCAAGGGCATGGATCTCGCCAAGGTCGTCTCGACCAAGCGCGTGTACCAGTGGAACGAAGGTACGAACTGGGCCGACGTCGTCGGCCCGAAGCCGCGGCCTGGCACGCGTGTGCACGTCGTGGCGTACGACTACGGCATCAAGCGGAACATCCTACGATGTCTCGCCGATCAGGGATGTCGCATCACTGTGGTGCCTGCCCAGACGCCGGCTGACAAAGCGCTCGCGTTGAATCCTGACGGCATTTTCCTGTCGAACGGACCTGGCGATCCGGAGCCGTGCGCGTATGCAATCGAAGCCATCCAGGAACTGCTGAAGACGGATATCCCCGTGTTCGGGATCTGTCTCGGGCATCAGCTGCTGGGGCTCGCGAGCGGTGCCAAGACGATCAAGATGAAATTCGGTCATCACGGTGCGAACCATCCCGTGCTCGAGAAGGACACGGGTCGAGTGCTCATCTCGAGTCAGAACCACGGCTTCGCGGTTGATGAAAAGACATTGGGACCCAATGTGCGCGTGACGCACACCTCTTTGTTCGACGGCTCCTTACAAGGCATCGAGCGCACCGACGTGCCGGCGTTCAGCTTCCAGGGCCATCCTGAAGCAAGCCCGGGGCCGCACGATGTGTACGGCCTGTTCGAGAAGTTCATGCAGAAGATTTATCAGCGTCTCGAAGCGCAGACCGCCGTCGGCGCGCGCCGCGCCTGAGGATTCACCAGCGACATGCCTAAACGTACAGACCTCGAAAGCATCCTCATCATCGGCGCCGGGCCCATC
>CBJNAT010000467.1:0-3581 GCA_966434585.1 uncultured Gammaproteobacteria bacterium
GCGCGCGAGATGTCGTCGCTGCAGCTCGTCGAGCCGTTCTATGTCGGAGCGCTGAAGTATCTGCTGCCCAAGTACGATGGCGATGCCTTAGTGGTTACGCGTCGTAGCCGGCGCGCGTTCCTGAAGCCGATCCTCGATTTGCTTCGTGTCAACTACAACGATCGCAAGAAGGGGCTGTTTATCTCGCGCAATCATCCGGTGGTGCGCGAAGTCGAGCGCTTAGATCTGTCGCAGGCGCCTAATGCTGTGCTCGAGGGTTACGCTTACGCGGCCGATGCGACGGCAGCTCGCTACAAAGGTCGCCGAGCGGTCTATGGTGACGAGCAGGCCTGCAGCGAGCTGGCCGACGCGCTCGGTCGGCTCACGGGTGCTCGTTGCGAACCGATACGCCATCACGACGAAAGCTACCGTGTCCTGCTGCCGTCACTCGCTATCACGGTTCCGCAGCCAGAACGTCGATCGCTCGATCTCGATTACAGCTTATACGGTTGGTTGCTAGCCGATGGTTGGCTGACCGACTCTGCCGGTCTGCTTTTCAGCGATCAAGATGATGGCGCCATGCGCATGCTCGCTCCGCACTTCAAACTGCTGACTGGAACCGACGGTGAACTGCGCCGGAGTTACACCGGGCAGCAGCGTGATGTGTACACCGTGGCGTGTTATCGGAAGGATGTGATCCAGCGACTCAGGAATGATCTCGGCCTGCAAAGCTATTTGTCGCCGGATATTCGGGTGCCTGAGAAAATTTTCCGCGCCACGTCCGAACAGCAGGCATCGTTTCTTGCAGCGGTGTTCTGTGCCGATGGCAGCGTGTCTGCCGACAAACCGATGATCAATCTCGTGTCGGCCTCGCGCCCATGGCTGCAAGATGTGCAGCTGCTACTGTTGAACTTTGGTATTCACGGCACGATTCACTCCTCGATTTCAAAGGGGAATGTCTTCTACTCGCTGTTGCTGCAGCAGCGCGATTGCTATCGGTTCTACCGCTATATTGGTTTTCCTTTCAATTCCACGAAGCACGGCAAGCTCGAGCGTCACCTTACTGAAAAGGAACGCTGGCGTGAGCAGCCCGCCGAATGTACTGCTCGCGTGTCTGAAATCAGGCTGCTCGGCGTGCAGAAGGTGTACGACATCGAGGAATACTCGACGCACACACTCGTTGTGAACGGTGTCGTCGTGCACAACTGCCTCCTCGGCTCGATCAATCTCACCCGCTTCGTCGTCGAGCCCTTCACCGACAACGCTCGCTTCGATTGGGAAGAGTTCCGCAAAGTAGTGAAGGTGTTCACGCGCATGCTCGACAACGTGGTCGAGGTGAACGGCTTGCCGCTCGGTCAGCAGCGCGATGAGATCCTGAGAAAACGACGACACGGCATGGGGTTCTTGGGATTGGGTTCCGCGATCACGATGCTCTGCATGAAGTACGGCTCGAAGAAGGCCGTCGCGTTCACGCAGAACGTCTCGCGCGAAATGGCGCTCGCCGGTTGGGAAGCGGCGCTCGAGCTTGCGCGTGAGAAAGGGCCTGCGCCCATCATGATGGAAGAGTTCGAAGTCACGCCCGAGATGCTGCGCAAGCGTCCGGAGATGGCGCGAGATGGTTGGCGCGTGGGGCAGAAGGTGCCTGGCCGCACCCTGCACGCGAAGTACAGCCGTTACATGCAGCGCGTGGCCGAAGCCGCACCGGAATTGGTGGAAGAGCTCGCTGAAATCGGCGGCCGCTTCACGCATCACAGCTCGATCGCACCGACAGGCACGATCTCGCTGTCGCTTGCGAACAATGCGTCCAATGGCATCGAGCCGTCGTTCGCGCATCACTACTTCCGCAACGTGCTGCGCGAGGGCAAGAAGTCGAAGGAGAAGATCGACGTGTTCTCATTCGAGCTGTTGGCGTACCGCGAGCTGATCAACCCGCGTGCAATGCCGAACTCGACGAACCTCGCCGAGAAACTCCCCGACTACTTCACGACGGCCGAAGACATCACGCCGCGCGAACACGTGGACATCCAAGCCGCCTCGCAGCTCTGGGTCGACTCCTCGATCTCCAAGACGGCGAACGTCCCCACGGACTTCCCGTACGAGGACTTCAAGGACATATATATGTATGCCTACGAGCAGGGCCTGAAAGGCTGCACCACCTTCCGCTTCAACCCGGAAAACTTCCAGGGCGTGCTCGTGAAGGAAGAAGACCTGAAGAACACGACGTACGTGTTCACGCTCGAAGACGGCACCGAGCTGAAAGTGAAAGGCGACGAAGAGATCGAGTACGACGGCGAGATGCACACCGCGGCGAATCTCTTCGATGCGATGAAAGAGGGTTACTACGGGAAATTCTGAAGCTCTGGCTAGCCGACTAGCAGACTGACCGACTAGCAAGCTTGCCGGGCGAGCGCCCGGCCCCACATTGGAACCATGGTCATGAAAATCGACAAGAAGATCGTGAAGTACCGGGTCGACAAACCCGAAGAGAAAGCCGCGGAAAAAGCGACCGCGCCCGAGCCGCGCAAAGAAGCCAACGTCGTCTGGATGCACGAGAAACTCGAGCGTCCAGAGATGCTGCTGGGCTCAACCTACAAGATCAAAACTCCAGTCTCAGATCACGCGATGTACGTGACCATCAACGACATCGTGTTGAACGAAGGCACGCCGCACGAACAGCGTCGCCCCTTCGAGATCTTCATCAACTCGAAGAACCTCGACCACTTCCAGTGGATCGTCGCGCTCACGCGAATCATCAGCGCCGTATTCCGCAAAGGCGGCGACGTGACGTTCCTCGTCGAGGAGATGAAAGCCGTGTTCGATCCACGCGGCGGCTACTGGCAACCCGGCGGCAAGTTCATGCCGTCGATCATTGCAGAGCTCGGATACGTCATCGAGAAGCATCTGCAGATGATCGGCTTGCTGAAGAACCCGGGGCTCGAGGACGAGCGCAAGAAGCTCATCGAGGAGAAGAAGGCGGAGTTCGAGGCGCGGAGCAAGCAGGTGGATGCGTTTGCGAAGAGTCACTTTCCGGATGGGGCGCAGTTGTGTGCGAAGTGCTCGACGGCGGCCGTCATCATGATGGATGGGTGTATGACGTGTTTGAATTGTGGGGACAGCAAGTGCGGCTGATCCGCTCTGACCCCCTCTCCCGGTTGCGGGAGAGGGATGGGGTGAGGGCAAACTCGGCTGCGATATCCAGACGAGACACGAAGTGAAGTTGAAGTATCGATAACACCGAAGTCTCGAACGTCTGAGTTCAGGCTCCGTTCGCGCTGAGGCGAGTGAAGCGTTCTGAAGATTCAGAACGCGCTGATTGATCGATGGGGACTAACGCGACGTAAACCTAGAGCCCCGCGCAAAGCGGGGCCTTCTATCAAAAGAAGAGCGCTTTGCTGACTGGTGGTGTCTTTCGTCAGTATCGATCGGTAGTTGTGACCGAAGTCGGATGGTTTCCTGAGCCGAAACGATCGATTTTTGTAATTGAGAATGAGCGATTTCTTGATCGAGGCGGCGCCAACTTCTTCAATCGTCGGCAGTATGCAGGGTTGTTATGACCACTGCTGTTCCGGGATGTGTTGCCTGACCTGTCGGATAACGACGCG
>CBJNAT010000468.1:0-3580 GCA_966434585.1 uncultured Gammaproteobacteria bacterium
ATATGCCATGAGCTGCAGCTTCCGCGGTCATCATGTACCCCACCTCGTGGTGCAAACGGCGGATGGACCTGTAACCGTACTGGTGCTGCGGCACGAAACAGCCGAGCAGCAAGCTCGGGAGTTCGAGGAAGAAGGCTTTCGTGGCGTCATCGTCCCCGCGCAGGACGGTGCGCTGGCGGTTCTGAGCCGTGGGATTGCAGTCATGCCTGCTGCGCGGGCAGTACAGAACGCGCTCGAATACGCACCCGCCAAGTAAAGGCGGGCGAGCGCCTGCGCCGCTGCCCGCCTTCCGGCACGTTACTTCTTCTCTGCCTTCATCTTAGCGAGGGCAGCGTCGCATTCAGCCTTGGTCAGCATCAGATAACCCGTGCCCTTGCACGAGTTCTGGCCCTGACACGCGTTCTTCGGCGTTGCGCAGGCAGACTGCCCCTTGCAGGCGTTCGCGCCCACGCACTTCATTTTGGCCTGCTCCGCATGCACGGTGCTTAAGGGTAGTTGGGCGAACAGAACGGCAGCGGCCACAGCAAGCGCCGCTCCTGTTGATTTCGTATGGGCAGACATCGATAGCTCCTGGCAGTCGTTGAGTGATTCAGGTGCACGGCACCGTACGCAGAAGACCGGCGGATCTTTCCAGCGATTACAATCCAGCAGCCGAGCGAAGTCATCCAGGCCCTACGACTTCGCCATACTCGCAACGTGTGGTCGTGCCTTCCGTCGCAATCTCTGGCATCCGCGAACGACCTACTTCGATACGCCTTGCAACCACGCGACTACGCGCCCGGCACCCTCTGTGCGCTGCTTCAGCGTGTGTTACCTCTCTAAAGGGGCGCTCGTTTTGAATCCAACGACTCCGCAGCGACGTAATTGAGCACAGAGACTGTGCTGCAGTCTTGGGTTCACCATCAGTCGGAGGAAAGATTTCATGTCGTTATTACACGCTACGAAGAGTCCGCGCCGATCGATCGCAACGCTCGGTGCTTTGATAGTGACGGCGTCGCTAAGCTGGTCCGCGATAGCTGGCGATATCGCCAAGAAAGACATCGTCGACACCGCAGTGAGCGCGGGCGAGTTCAAGACGCTTGCGACCGCGCTGCAAGCAGCAGGGCTCGTCGATACATTGAAGGGTGAGGGGCCGTTTACTGTGTTTGCGCCGACGGACGCAGCCTTTGCGAAGCTGCCGGACGGCACGGTCGAGTCGTTGCTGAAACCTGAGAACAAGGAAAAGCTGAAGAGCATCCTGACCTATCACGTGGTGCCCGGCACAGCGAAAGCATCTGATGTGATGGCGCTCGATGAAGCGAAGACCGTGAACGGTCAAGCAGTGCAGTTCGAAGCGAAGGAGGGCAAGGTGATGGTCGAGAATGCACAGGTCGTCAAAGCAGACATCGTTGCGAGTAACGGCGTCATTCATGTGATCGACACGGTGATGTTACCGGAGTGAAACCACGCTATCGGAGGCATCCTTCCAGCGGGAAGGATGCCTCTTTGCCGCAGTCAACTTGGAGGACGTCTCGCACCCGAAACACTCTCGCGTTCTCGGAACGGATCGATTTATCAACAGCATCTCACTCTCGACCACGCAGCCCGATCAAGCTTCTGGCGTGACCCATCAAGCTCTTCCGAGCGAAGTGATGCCGGCGCTCGACGACTCCGCCATACTCACGCTGTACGCCTGAAATATTTCCGGCCCCGAGCCGGTCTGTTCGTCCGAGCTGTCCGCTGCACGTGTTCGGATGCAACCGCGGGCACACAGTCGATCCACGCAATCATTACGGGAGATGCACATGAAAAACGCGAGTAAGGTTTCGGGCGCCGCCATCGCAGCCGCCGCCGCGCTGCTGTTCAACAGCGTTGCGGCTAACACCGCGAGCGCCGAGGAAGCCAAGGTCCACTGCGATGGCGTGAACGCGTGCAAGGGTCAGTCGGCCTGTGCCACGGCCAAGAACGCGTGCAAAGGTCAAAACGCCTGCAAGGGCCAGGGCTTCAAAGAGATGACGAAGGCCGAGTGCGAAGCGGCCAAGGCTGAACAGAAGGCAGCGTCCTGAGCACATGCGCGGGCGGGTCGAACGGCCCGCCCCCGGTGCGAGCGCACATGTCATCGCTGGGTTTCGGTTTAGGTCTTCGCACAGAGCACTACGATGCGGTTCTGCAGGAGCAACCGTGCGTGGACTGGTTCGAGATCATCAGCGAGAACTATTTGGTCCCGGGCGGCAAGCCGCTGTATTACCTCGAACGCGTGCGTGAGCGGTACCCGCTCGTCATGCACGGTGTGTCGCTGAACATCGGCAGCGTGAGTCCGCTCGACTTCGAGTATCTCGCGCAGCTGAAAGCCCTCGCTGCCCGAGTGCAGCCCGAGTGGTTGTCCGATCACCTGTGCTGGACCGGCGTCGATGGCGTCAATCTGCATGACCTGATGCCGCTGCCTTACACGGAGGAGGCGTTGCGCCACATCGCATCGCGCGTGCGGCAAGTGCAGGACTTCCTCGGCTGCCGTCTCTTGATCGAAAACGTCTCGAGCTACGTGACGTATGCGAGCTCCACGATGAGCGAATGGGAATTCCTCGCCGCTTTGACTGCCGAGGCGGATTGCGACTTGCTGCTCGACGTCAACAACATCTACGTGAGCAGCTTCAACCATGGGTTCGACCCATTGGAATTCCTTGCGGCGATTCCGGTGCAGCGTGTTCGCCAGCTGCATCTGGCAGGACACCAGCATCAGGGCACGCACCTCATCGACACGCACGACGCACCCATCGCACCGGCAGTCTGGGAGTTATATCGAGCTGCGCGTCAACGCTTTGGCGATGTCGCGACCATGATCGAGCGCGATGACAACATCCCGGCGTTATCAGAGTTGGTCGCGGAGCTGGACATCGCGCGGCGACTTGCGGATCCCGCCCGCGCGGAGGCCGCGTGATGCAACTGGCGGAGCTGCAACGAGCGATGCAGGCATCGGTGTCAGGGAGCAGCGATGCCGTCTCCGCACAGCTGAAGCACACGGCCGAGTTCGACACCGCAGCACGACTGAATGTGTATCAGCACGCGTTCATCGAACGGCTCGTTGGCGCGTTGCGAGTGAACTATCCGGCCACGTACGACGCACTTGGGGATTTCGCCTTTCGCGAACTCACTCACGCATACGTTCAACAGCACCCGCCGCATCATTTTTCGATTCGCTACTTCGGGGACAAGCTGGCGACCTTCATGACGGAGCACCTCCCAGACACGCGCGCACACGGCTTGAGCGAACTGGCGCGTTGGGAGTGGACGCTGGCCACAGCGTTCGATGCGGCGGATCACGTCGCCATGAGCGCCGCTGCGTTGGCTTCGATAGCACCGGAACAGTGGCCCGAGCTTCGCTTCGAATTCGCATCGTGTTTGCAGCGCTTGGCGTTGACGAGCAATGCCGTGCCGTGGTGGCGAGCATCAACGCAGCAAGCACCGCGACCGAGTCGCTGGCGGAAGGCAAAGCGAGTTGACTGGGCTGTCTGGCGTCAGGATCTCAAGACGTTCTTTCGCTCACTGGATGGAGTGGAAGCTGCTGCGCTTGATGCTGCGCGCGACGGGCGGAGTTTCGACG
>CBJNAT010000469.1:0-3578 GCA_966434585.1 uncultured Gammaproteobacteria bacterium
GCGTCGGCGGTCCTAGCCACTTCGAACTTCAGGAGATCCGGACATGAAATGCCCCGTGTGTCCCGACAGCACGCTCGCGATGACGCATCGCGAAGGAATCGAAATTGACTACTGCCCACAGTGCCGGGGCGTGTGGCTCGATCGCGGCGAGCTCGATAAGCTCATCGAGCGCGCGGCGCCAACGCCAGCTCCCGCTGCGCGACCGACCGAGGCGCCACCCTCGCACATGCATTACGACGACGATGACGACTATCGCTACCGCGAACAGGGGCGCTACAAGAAGCACAAGCGACGCGGTCTGCTCGGGGAGATCTTCGATTTCGATTGAGCCGGCCGATCAGTAGAACGGGTGAATCATGAGTGTCTACGACTTCAACGCCAAAACCATCGATGGCGATTTCGTACGTCTGGACTCTTACAAGGGTACGACCCTGCTGATCGTGAACGTTGCAAGCAAATGCGGCTTCACACCCCAGTACACCGGACTCGAGCAGTTGTATCGGAAGTTCAAGGATCGCGGTTTTTCGATCCTCGGTTTTCCCTGCGACCAGTTCGGCCACCAAGAACCGGGCAACGAAGCCGAGATCAAGAACTTCTGCTCGACCCAGTACGGCGTGAGCTTTCCGATGTTCGCGAAGATCGAGGTGAACGGCGAGAAGACACACCCGCTCTATCAGTACCTGAAGAAGTCGCAGCCTGGCGTGCTCGGCACCGAAGGCATCAAATGGAACTTCACGAAGTTTCTCGTGAACAAGGATGGTGTGGTGGTGAAGCGGTATGCGCCGACGGATACGCCGGTAACGATTGAGAAGGATGTGGAGAGGTTGATTTGAAGACGGGCCCTCACCCCCAGGTGAAAGATGCGCAACGCAGGGAGCAGTTGCTGAGGGACAGCGCGAGGATCAACCCCCCGGGACCCAATTCGTCCCCGCCAACGGCAACTTCGCCATCGCTGCCGCTTCCACCGTGAGCGCCACGAGATCCTCACGCTCCAAGTGGTGCACATCCTGCTTGCCGCAGGCGCGTGCAATCGTCGTCAGCTCCATATTGAGTGTCTTGAAGTAATTGCGCACACGACGCGCGCCGACTTCCGGCTGAAGGCGCTGTTCGAGAACTGCGTCTTGCGTCGTCACACCGACCGGGCATCGGCCCGTGTGACAGTGATGGCAGAACCCAGGCGCCGTGCCTATCGCGTGATAGTCGGGCACCGCTGAGAAGTGTTGCCCGTTCTTCACGTAGGCTTCGCTGTTGCAACCCAGCGCGACGAGTACACCCTGCCCGATCGAAACCGCATCCGCGCCCATCGCCAATGCCTTGGCAACATCGGCACCCGTGCGAATGCCGCCTGAGATGATCAGCTGCACCTTGCCGCGCATGTTCAGGTCTTCGAGCGCATCGACCGCCTGACGTAGCGCTGCGAGCGTTGGAATGCCAACGTGTTCGATGAACACCGTTTGCGTCGCGGCCGTGCCGCCTTGCATGCCGTCCACCACGATGACATCGGCGCCTGCATGCACCGCAAGCTTCACGTCGTTGAACACGCGTGTCGCGCCGACCTTCACGTAGATCGGCTTTTTCCAATCGGTGATCTCGCGCAACTCCTGAATCTTGATGGCGAGATCGTCCGGCCCCGTCCAGTCGGGATGTCTGCACGCAGAGCGTTGATCCACACCTTCCGGCAACGTGCGCATCGCTGCCACGCGAGGATTCACCTTCTGTCCGAGCAGCATGCCGCCGCCACCGGGCTTTGCACCTTGCCCGATGACGATCTCGATCGCATCGGCACGGCGCACGTCATCAGGATCGAAGCCGTAGCGCGAAGGCAAACATTGATAGACGAGCGTCTTGGAGGAGTTGCGCTCCTCCGACGTCATACCGCCGTCACCGGTTGTGGTCGACGTGCCCAGCTCTGTGGCCGCACGGCCCAGCGCCTCCTTAACGTTCGCCGACAGCGCACCGAAGCTCATGCCGGCGATCGTGATCGGGATCTCCAGCTCAATGGGCTGGCTCGCGTAACGCGTGCCCAGCACGGTACGAGTGCTGCACTTCTCGCGATAACCCTCGAGCGGATAGCGCGACAGCGACGCACCGAGGAATACCAGATCATCGAAGTGCGGCACGTGACGCTTCGCACCGAGACCGCGGATTTCGTATAGGCCGGTCGCCGCTGCTCGATGGACGTAGTCGATCGTGCGCCGATCGATCGTCCACGATTCTTCTTTCGAAAGATTCGCCGGCTCGAGGGCCGTCGACACTTCAATAGGTTTGGTTGGCATCGGCATTCCAGTGATACAGCTTGCGGGCAGAAGCGATGCGGCGGAAATCCTCGGGCTTGTACTTGAAGCCTGCTACATCGAGCAGCGCTGCGATCGTCGCGCGGTCCGCTTCGGTCATCGGCTCGAATTGCGCATCGGCGCCGAGTGAACGTACCTGCCCGCGCACATAGATCACCGCCTCGTACAACGAGTCTCCCAGCCCTTCGCCGGCATCGCCACAGACGACGAGGCGGCCCGCCTGGGCCATGAACGCCGAGAAGTCGCCGACATTGCCGCCGACGATCACGTCCGCACCTTTCAACGATATCGCACAACGCAGCGAGGCATCGCCCTCCACGATCAGCGTACCGCCGCGTGCAGATGCCGCTGCGCTGGTGGAGGCGAAGCCGCACACACGCACCACACCCGACATCATGTTCTCTGCCGCACCGGGGCCGGCATTGCCGCGCACCGTGACGCGCGCGTGTTTGTTCATGCCGGCCACGTAGTAACCGGCATGCCCTTCGATTTCCACGTCGACAGGGCGCGTGAGTCCACAGGCAATTGCGTGAGCACCGTCGGGATTGAGGACACGCACACGATCGATACCGGCGCTCTCGGCTGCATCGTGCAAGAACGCATTCAGTTGGCGTAATGAGGTTTGCTGGAGGTCGAACTCGGCCAACTTCGCCGCGCTCACCGTTATCTCGGCACGCGTACTCAGATGTGCCATGTGTAGATCTCCTGCGGCTTGGGCTCGAATAGCTTCGCCTTGCGCACACCGGGCAAGTGCGCGAGCGAGCGGAATTCCGAGGCGATGGCCACGTAGTCCTCCGTTTCCGCAACGATTGCCGGCTTGCATGCGAAGGCATCGCGGACGATCGCAAGCTCCGTGTCCGTGCCCATCAGGAAGGTGTAGAAGCCATCGAGCGCTTTGAAGCCGGCGTGAATCGCCGCGTGCAAGTCGTCGCCTTCGCGCAAGCGCCACTCGAGGAATCGGCACGCAGCTTCAGTGTCGTTATCAGTATCGAAGTGAATGCCGAGCGGCTCGAGCAGACCGCCGCGCTGATGCAACGCCATGCGCAGCGCGTCGATCGGCACCTTGAGCAGCTCCTGGTCCGCTGACTCGCGTTGTTCGAACGTCCCGTCCTCCAGTTGCTTGAGAAGGCGGTCAACGCGCTGCGTCAGTTCCGGCGATGGTGTGAATTTCGTCGCGGCCGCGGCCGGTCGCCCAGTGCTGATGAAGAGCAGCAGGATGACTAAAGTCCGCAGCACACATTTCATGTGATCGCCCCAACCCCTTCGGTATCATGCCGTCATGCG
>CBJNAT010000470.1:0-3576 GCA_966434585.1 uncultured Gammaproteobacteria bacterium
ACCGAAGAGGGCCTTCTCGACGATCATGGGTGCAATCAGCAGCGCACGCAGTCCGGTGTTCGCGAGTTTGACGAGCAGGGGAGCGGACATCGCGTCGATGTCCGGTTCATGGATCAGCACGCTTTCGCTGATGCGCTCGAGACCGGCCTCGAGCGGCAAGGTCGCATCTGGAGCGATGCCGGCTTGCTGCGATAAGGGATTGCTGCGCGTGCCGACAGATCTGACAGTCAGCGTGCGCGAGGATGCATCGTAAAGCGCCACGCACCCGAACTCGACCGGCATCTGATCTTCGAGCTGGCGCAAGATCACCTGGAAGATGCTATGCAGATCCTGACGCTCGCTAATCGCCCGCGTCGTCCGCTGCAGCAGATCCAGCCTTGCGAGCTGCGCCTGCAACCGATTCAGCATCTGGTTGAAGGCATCCGTCAGCACTTTGAACTCACCCTCCTCTGCGGGCGGGGCACGTCCGCTGAAATCGCTGCGCTCCGCGATGGCTCTGGCGGTATCGACGAGCGCACGCAACGGCCGTGCGATCCGCTGTTGCAGCAAATGGGCGAGCAGGTAAGCCGCCAGCAACGAAACGATCATGATGGCAGCGGCGATCTCCACATGGCGCCACAGCCGCTCGTAGATGTTGCGTAGATCGGAGCGCAGATAGAGAAAACCCAAGTTCTGATCGCGTTGCTCGCGCACGGCAACTGTCTGTTCCAAGTATCCCTCCCCGAACGCGTGATTCTCCGTGCGAACGGTCCTTGGATACGTGCGCGCTCGACCGTCCCGACCATACCGCGCAAACAATCGACCGTTCTTGTCGTACAGCGCCGCTGCCATGACGCTCGGCTCGGAGTGCAGGGAAGCTAACAGTTGTTCGGCACCCACCGCATCGTCGAACGCCAATGCGGCCGTACTGTTCATCGCGATCACACGAGCGAGCGTCTGCAGCTGTTCCCGCGCCTGCGCACGCGAGCTCAAGTATTCGTGCACGATGAGCGCGGCACAGGTGAGCGCGATGCCAGCGGCGCTCGTGAGCAGCGTGACTCCCATCAATCGACGACGAATGGTTCGCGTCCGTTGCATGGCTCACGCAGGGGCGGGCTCGACGATTTCGGAGCGGCGAAGCAGCTTGGAGCTCAAGCGCAGTCGCGCCTCGCTCGCCGCGCGTAGATTCACACGTAGCCGGATGCGATCCTCCTGCCTCACGAATTCGATCATGCCGCCCTCGCCGCTGAACGCCGTCACGTCGCTGACGGTGAGCACGGGATGCCCTCGCAATTGCTCGAGAGCGCGGCGCAATCCTTGGCGCGACTGCACATTCACAAACAGCAGGTGACAGTTGGCGGCAGGCCCGACGTCAACGAGCCGACGAACTTCGATCGGGCGACCGTTGATGCGCTCTCCAGCGATCACGGCATCGAGCTCCGCTCCGAAGGGATCCGGTCCCAGGATACAAATGGCAATCGACTGATTCAGGCTGTCGAATGCGCTGGTCGGCCAATCCACGAACTGCAGGAAATTGAACAGGAATGCGGCCTTGAGCTGGTACTCGCTGGTGACGGTTGGCTGACTCCAGCCAGCGGCGCAGAGCAGCAGCAGGACGCACGCAGACGTGACCCGTCCGATCAATAGCCAGCCGGCCTGGCAGCACGTTCCTTTGCTCACGGCATTACTGTTCAGCAAGGAGGAGGACCGAACGTTAGCACACACCTTTCCCCGGGTTGACGCGAGGCTGTAGTGGCTAACCGCACCGCAGCGATCTTGAGGGAATATTCGCTAGAGCGTGGGCGTCCGCGTCTGACTGGTGAGGTGTTCGTGCTGCTCCTGGCACTGCAGGCAACGCACTGCGAACGGCTGCGCGCGCAGTCGCTGGAGCGAGATCTCGCGGCCGCAATCCTGGCAATGGCCGTACTGACCCGAGTCCATGCGCGACAGCGCCGCGGTGACGGCGCGGAACTCGGAGAGGTCGCGGTCCACATCCGCAAGGTTGACGTCGGTGACGAGATCCAGAAACGAGTCATCCCCGTTGTCCCGAACCTCATCGCGCAGCAATTGTGTTTTTTCCTGGTCGTTACGGCGCACCGTGTCGCGCAGCTCGTTGCGCAATGCCAGTGCGCGCTCCTCCAGTGTGTTGCGTAAGTCCTGCAGCGTTTCTCGGTCCAGGTTGGCCATGTGAACTCCCCTTCGTAATGCAGAGAGAAATGCCGCTGGCAGGCAATTGGTTCAATCGTAGGCGCAAGAAGCTGGACAGCGCTGTACTGGGTTTGAGTGCGGCGCCGGCAAACGCTCGTGCCGACGGAACTCGCGCCCCCTCGTGGCGTTGGCCAGCAAAAAGATGCACGCAACGACTCGAGGAGATACTCATGCAAGTGAACGAGTTGATGACCCGCGACGTACGCATTGCCAACCCGGACCAATCGCTGCAACAGGCAGCGCGCTTGATGGCCGAACTGGATACGGGCGTGCTGCCCGTCGGAGAGAACGACCGCCTCGTCGGCATGATCACGGACCGCGACATCGCAATTCGCGCGGTTGCTGAAGGCAAGTCCCCCGACACGCGAGTGCGCGACGTCATGACTGCCGATGTGAAGTACGTCTTCGAGGATCAGGAGGCCGACGAGGTGAGCATCATCATGTCGGACCTGCAGGTACGACGGTTGCCGGTGGTCGATCGCAACAAGCGGCTGGTCGGCATCCTGTCGCTGGGCGACCTCGCCACGAGCGAGCGCACCCTCGATGAGGCAGGCACGGCGTTGAGCGGCGTGTCGCAGCAGAACGAAGGGGCGAGAGGAAGCGACTCGGGCTCACGACGGCGGTTGTGAGCGGCTGCTGGCTTGCTGGCTGCTGGCTTGCTAGCCAGAGAGAGTTCTGGCCAGCAAGCTAGCGAGCCAGCAGCCAGTAGCCGCCTTCGTCTGGCCCCAACAACAGCGCACGGCGATACTAGCGACCCCCGCCAGCTACTCGCCACACTCAGTGATCCTGCAACGCTTCCTCAAGATCATGGCCGTCGCGCTCGTCACGGCCTTCGCCGCTTACGCATTGCGCTCGTTCGTGATCGAACCTCATTACCTCCACGAGCGCTGCACGAGTCACCCCGGCGATGCGTTCTGTAGCGTGCGCCAGGCGATCATCATGGGATTCGTGTTCAACCTGTATTCGCTCGGAAGCGTCCTGCTGGGCGCCATTGCGCTCCTCGCTCGCTCGCGAGCGTGCGGCTGGGCAGCGATCGTGCTCGGCGTCTTAGGCGCGTTCCTATACCGGGTGGAGTTCGCCGCGGTCGGTCTGCTCTGCGGCGCGCTCGTGGTGACGCGCCTGCCAGTCGCTCCACATCACAGTGAGCGCCACCCATAGGTTGAGCGCACACCAGCTCAACGCCTGCAGGTTATCGAAGCCTTCCGCGAGTGCGATCCAGACGCTCGCAACGATCAGCCAGTACGCCAGCAACACTTCCTCGAACGGCCGCTCGCTGCGTGCATTGTGGCCGCTCACGAGCGAATGCAACCAGAGTGCGGCTGCCGGCAGCACAGCGGACACGAAGGGAAAGCCGCGGTGCCGCGAGGCTAACATCCACAACAGGACGAC
>CBJNAT010000471.1:0-3575 GCA_966434585.1 uncultured Gammaproteobacteria bacterium
CGCTCTGCAGAAGCTCTCCGAGGAAGGTCTGCTGGAGCCCATCGCCACCGGCGGCTACTCCGTCAAGGCGTTTACGGAACGCGAGATCCACGACGCTATCGAACTACGCGGCACGCTCGAAGGTCTAGCAGCCCGCTTCGCTGCCGAACGCGGCGCGAGCCCGATGCAACTCGCCGATTTGAAGGAGTGCTCGCGCCAGATCGAAGCGCTCACGCAAGGTTCCCACCTCGCGCCGGACCTGCATCGCGAATACGTGCGACTGAACGAACGTTTTCACGACTTGATTATCGAGCTCGCGAACAGCCGCTTGTTGGCGCGTGAAATCGAACGCATGACGCAGTTACCGTTTGCTTCGCCAAACGGTTTCATCATCGCGCAGTTCGACTCGCCACGAGCGCACATGATCCTTGCGATCGCTCACGACCAGCATCGCAGCGTCATCGAGGCGATCGAGCAGCGCGAAGGCGCTCGCGCCGAAGCGCTCATGCGCGAACATGCCCGACTGGCGCACCGCAACCTGCGGTTCGCCCTGCGCAATCAACAAACGATCAACAGCATCCGAGGCGGTGCGCTGATTCAGCGTCGGAGCTGACAGCAGCGCACACCGCCTGCGCGAGTCACGCGGCAACGTTGATGACCTTCGCCTGTGTGTACTCCTCGAGCCCATCGTGACCGAGTTCCGCGCCGATGCCGGACTGCTTTGCGCCACGGAAGGGGTAGCAAGGATTGATCTCGAGCGTCTTGTTGACCCACACGGTGCCTGAGTTCAGGCGTTTGGCGACGGCCATAGCCCGCTCCGTGCTGCCCGACCACACGCTGCCACCCAAGCCGTATTCACTGTCGTTCGCGCGCCGGATCGCATCCTCGACATCACTGAAGCGCAGCACAGGCAACACCGGACCGAACTGTTCCTCGCGGACCACGCGCGCATCATCGGGAATATCGCGCACGATGGTCGGTGGGATGAAGTAACCCGGCCGGTTGAGCGCCTCGCCGCCCGCAATCACCTTGCCTCGCTGTCGAGCATCTTCGAGATAGCCCTTCACTTTCTCGAACTGCGCTTTGTTCTGAATCGGTCCGATGAACGTCTCCGGCTGCGCACCATCGCCCACGACAGCAGCCTTCGCCAACTTCGCCAACTCGGCACACACGGCGTCATACAGCGGGTCGGCGACATAGACGCGCTTGATGGCCGCGCAGATTTGTCCCGAGTTGAACATCGCGCCGTTGAAAATTTTCTGCGCGGTGTCCACGGGATCTGCATCGTCGAGCACGATGGCCGCATCGTTGCCGCCGAGCTCGAGCGTCAGGCGCTTGAGTGTTTCGGCGCTGCTTGCCATGACTTTGCGACCCGTCGCTGTGGAACCAGTGAACGAGACCTTGGCGATATCGGGATGCTGAGTCAGCAGCGAACCGAGATCGTTCTGATCGGTCACCGTGTTCACCACGCCCGCGGGGAACAACCGGGCGCAGATCTCGCCGAGGCGCAATGTCGTGAGCGGTGTCGTCGGCGCTGGCTTCAACACCATCGTGTTGCCCGTGACCAGACCGGCGCCAAGCTTGTTACACAGGAGAATCAACGGGAAATTCCATGGCGTGATGGCGGCAACCACACCAAGCGGCGAGCGGGTTTCGATCGCGCGTCCGGCGGCATCCTGGTGCAGGACTTTCTCAGGCAGCTCCATGGCCGCGAAGATGCGCAAAATGCGCGCGGACTCGTGCACTTCGAAGTCAGCGCCGAACTTCGGCTTGCCCTGCTCCTTCGTGAGCAGTGGTGACAGCTCATCCGCGGCTCCTTCGATGGCATCAGCAAGCTTCAGCACGAGCGCTGCACGTTCCTTCCAAGACTTTGCAGACCAGGACGGGAACGCGGCTTTCGCTGCGGCAATGGCCTGTTCGGCTTGAGCCGCGGACGCTCGCGGGCATGTGGTCAGCAAATCGCCAGTCGCAGGATTGATCACATCCATTCGTGAGGCGCCATCGACCAGCTTGCCGTCGATCAGTAGTTTGAATTCGCGCATTGCGTCGTCTCCTAAGGCTTACGTTGGCGGATCACACCGGCCATTGACTGCGAAAATCGAGCATCACTTCACGCAGGCTTCGTGGCTTGCGGCCGGTGATGACTTCCACATGATTGGACAAGACATCGAAGAAACCTTCCCGCACCGCGCGTCCGAACGAAACCATGTCGTCGCTGGACCAGGGTATCGGTCCTTGCGGCACGATGTCGGAGGCGTGCCGTGGTACACCCAGCGAATCGAAGTGCGCCAGCATTTGCTCATCATCCACTTGTTCGACCACGATGGACTTACCGGCGATCGCGCCAGCCATGGCCATCGCGTCGGTCACGGTCAGTAACTCGGGGCCCGTTAGATCGTAGGCGCGATAGTCGTGCCCCTCTTGCAGCAGCACCTCGGCCGCGCAAGCCACGCAATCATCGCGCGATACGCACGCGGTACGACCGTTGCCGGTGTTGTCGGGAATCCTACCTGCGGCGAGCGCCCCCGGCGCCATCGCACCTGCAATAGCTTCTGCATACCAGCTATCGCGGAAGAACGTCCACGCGACACCGCTGCGTTCCAGATCCAGCTCCGTCGCGCGATGATCAAGTTTGACGATGGCTGGATTGTCCGCGCGCGCGGCGCTTAGCACGGATGTGTAAGCAATGTGCCGCACCCCCGCGGCCACCGCTGCATCGATGGCATTCTTGTGCTGACCGACTCGCGAGCCGACGCGCGCCGTGCTGATGAGCAACATCTTGGTGCCGCCTGCGAATGCCGTCGGCAAAGTCGCCGGATCGTCGAAATCGGCATAGCGCACCTGCGCGCCTTGGGCCACGAAATCAGCGAGGCTCTCTGGTTTGCGGGTGGTCAAGATCAGCTCGCCCCGCGGCACGCGCGAGATCAACCGCTGAGCGGTGGCTCGCCCGAACTGACCCGACGCGCCCGTGACGATGATCATGCGACGGCCTCGCGATCGTTTATCGTTGCTTCCACATGGGCCGCGACACCCTGAAGTGAGCGATTGCAGATTAGGTCAGCGGCTCTCTCCGCCATCATCATCACCGTTGCGTTAGTGTTAGCCCCCGGTACTGTCGGCATCACCGATGCATCGACGATCCGCAGCCCCGTCACGCCGCTCACGCGCAGCTCCGGATCGACCACAGCCGTATCGCCGCGGCCGATCGCACAGGTACCCACCGGATGCATCGCGATATAGGCCGTCTCGCGAATGAACGCATCGAGATCCGCATCGCTTTCCACGGCTGCGCCCGGCGTGACTTCCGCACCCGTCAACTCGCCCTGCGGGCCGCAGCGATAGATGCGCCGCGCTGCGCGTATTCCCGCACGCATCGTCGCGAGATCTTCCGGATCCGCCATGAGATTGAGTGTGACTGCCGCCAGTTCGCGCGGCTCTCTCGACTTCAGTTCCACCCAACCGCGACTGCGCGGATGTAGCGCAACGATGCCGGCGGAGAACAGATGTTCTTGGCGCTGGCCCACACCGGGGCACCACAACTTCGCGTCGAAGCGAATGGGATTGGCCATGAACTGCACATCGGGACGATCCAAACC
>CBJNAT010000472.1:0-3573 GCA_966434585.1 uncultured Gammaproteobacteria bacterium
GCCGCCGTTGGCGGTGAGGTCGTTGCGCCACGGATGGAGAAGTACGCACGCCAGAGGAGGACCTTTCAGAAATATCGCGATGTATCGATGGCAGGCAATCGCAGTGCGTGGGCGAAGGACGGGGACACGATTCTCGCTCTACAGCAGCAATCGAGCGACAAGCAATACGGTGGCGTGCTGGTGATTCGCCTCACACCGCTCAAGCGGCTCGATACGGTGGGGCGCGCGAGTTCCGCGAGCCTGCAGACGAACGGGCGATTGCTGTTGCGCAATTACGTGAGCACCACGATGGAAGGCGACGAGGTGCATGCGCGAAGCGCGCTGACCACGCAACTGGCAACGAGCCTGTCGCGTGAATTCCTGGGACTTGCGATCGTCGAGCCTGATGCAGTGCCGCTGCTGGATCTCAAAGCGTACATCGCTCACCTGCGCGCGAACGAACTGGACAGCACGCGCTATGAGATTGCGTTCTGGGCACGCATCGCACGTACGTTTGCAATTGTCATCATCGTGATGCTCGCGATACCGTTCTCGGTAGGCGCGATGCGCTCGACCGGCACCGGCGGACGCATGGTCGTGGGCATCCTGATCGGCACCGTCTTCTTTCTGCTGGCCCGCATGCTCGAAAGCGGTGGAGCGGTCTTCGACTTACAACCTTTCTTGATCGCCTGGGTGCCCGTGTGGGTGCTCATGGCGGTGACGTTCATCGCTTTACTTCGAGTGCGCTGAAGATGACTGAGGAGTTGACTCCAGTGGCGGGTGTGGGCCGGCGCTTCGGTGCGCTGCTTTACGACGGAATCGTGCTGATTGCGCTGCTCGCCGTAACGACGTTCTGCTTTCTTCCCCTGACCGGAGGGGAGTATGTCGAGAGCGGCGGTCCCGTCCTGAAAAAGATTTATCAGTTCACCTTGCTCGCTGTCTGGGTCGGCTTCTATGGTTTGTTCTGGACTCGCAGCGGGCAAACGCTGGGCATGCTCGCTTGGCGTCTGAAGCTCGTGAGCGAGAGCGGCGAGCACGTGCGGTGGCGCGATGTGTTGATCCGTCTCGCGGCCGGCGTTCCCTCGCTTCTGCTGGCCGGTCTTGGTTTCTTTTGGATATGGATCGATCGGGATCGACTGGCTTGGCATGACCGGATCAGCCATACGCGGCCGATTCTGCTACCGAAGCGCAAGAGGGCCTGAGTTTACTTCTGAAGCAGATCTTCCAACGGCTCGAAGATCGCTCGGTACTTGTAGTCCGGGATCTGAAAGGCCCAGGTAGCCAGGCGTGCATCCAGTGCATTCGCTTCGGAATTGGGATCAGCACTCGGTTGATTTTCCTTTCCGTCGCTCGCCGGACCGGCTGGCTGAACGAACTGTGCACGCGCGGCCAACCAATGTGCCGAACCGTCGATCCAACCCGTGAGCTGCAGCGAAAGACCATCGAAGGTCATGTAAGTGGCCTTGGCCTGAGGTGGCTTGCTCTGCATCTGCGCGATGGGCGACACGTCCACCAAGTTGAGACTTGCGAGCGCGGTGCCGACACCGTTGGCCGCGGAATCCGTGTTAAGCGCCTGACCCTTCTTCAAGTTCGTGATGGTGAAGTTGGCGTCTTCGCGCTTGTGCTTGACAGCTGCGTAGGGCTGCTTGCCATCGATGTCGATGCGCGCCGATTGAATACGGTCTGCCGCGATATCTAGCAATTGGCTGTTGAGCCACTCCTTCGGCTCCGCGGGCGCCTCGAGCGCGCGATCGACGAGCCAGCTCTTCTGCTCGCCGCTCTTGCGCACATAGCGAGCGTTCATCGCGGGACCATGTTTGCCGAGGATGAGATCGATGCCTGATATTCCGGCGAGCTCTAAGCGGATGCCCGTTGCGCCTTCTTCAGTGACGTCCTCGATGCCCAACGAAGGGTAATTGGTCGCATTCGACGTCTTCTCTTCGATCGTTTTCGCTTCGCTGAGGTCGAGCAGCAATTGCCGAACTTTTTCGGTGGACGCGGGGTAATCGAACCGTTCACTGACGCGCCAAATGCCATCGGTGCGCCGCAACTCCACCTTGCGCTCATTCCCCGCGCCGAAGAGGCGGATCGCGCTCACCTTCTCCAGCTCTTTTGCAAGCTGCGGGTAGAGAGCGGGGCTTTCCTGACCAGAGTCGTGCCTGGATAGGGATAGAACCACAGCAGCCGTCACCACGAGCGCAGCGAGGATCGCCAACGTGACGAGAGAACGCGACTTCATGATCGACTCATCCAGCCAACGACGCGGAATGCATACGCCCGGAACGCAGCCGGCGTCGTCGCACGATTGCAATGACGAGAGCGCCGAGCGCGAGCAACGTGGGCACGAGCGCGATGTTGACGACCTTGAGCACGCTCCCAAGTCGCTCGATCTCGATGTCCAGCCCGCGTTTGACTTCGCGCAGCTCCTGACGAATGCGCATGCGCTGCTGCTGGAAGCGTTGCAGTTCCGCTTCTTGTTCCGGGCTCAGCACCAGTGAGCCGGAGCCTTTGCGTGCAGCTTGCAGATCCGTGAGTTGCCGTTCGGTTTCCTGTAACTCGCGGTCGAGCTCTTGCTCTTTCGCGCGCAGTTGCTCATCGGCTTGATGACGGAGCGCTTCGACACGAGTGAACGGTCGGAAGAAGCTCTGACGGCCGCGGATGCTGATGAGGTCGGCGCTGCCGCCGAGATTGTCGAGTGCGTTCGCAACGAAGTCGCCGTTATTGGCCCATGCGACGAAGAATGGCTGACCGAACACGTTCTGTGTTCGCACCCACAACGGGTCCGCCAGCAGATCGGTATCGGCCACGAGAATGACGTTCGCGTCGTGCTCGCTGGCCTTCAGCACTTTGCTGTCGCTGCCGGCCAGTCCGTCCGGAAACGCGGAGCTCAGCTTGCCGTGCAAACGTGCGGCGATGACGTAGCGTTCGCCACTACGTTTGAAGCCCTCGAGGAGCGAGCTGCTATCGGGCAAGAATGCGAAGCGCTCTGCTGGCAGCAACATAGAGTCCTCACTGGAGGTGAGGAGCGGCTCGAAGCCCACTTTTGCCTCCTTCCGCAGCTGCAGCGCGCCCGAGGTCATCACGTTGATGCTGTTGAGCGATGCCGTGACGACATCCTGCTTGTCCATGCTGCTGCGGTTTAGGCCGATGATCGCGATGTGCTGGGAGGGTGGGGCGCCTTGCTGCAAGCTGACGACCAGACCAAGACCGCGATCGCCGAGGATCTTCTTCTCATCGAACTCGACACCCCAGGCCTTGAAGAGCGGTTCGAGGTTCGAGCTGCGCGGCGCCCCAGGTCCCATCTGCATGCCTGCTGGGTCTTCCTCTGCTTGCGGATCCACGAATGCGAGCAGCTTGCCGCCACGCAGGACGAACTGATCGATGGCGAACAGAGTCTCTTGCGAGAGGCCCTTGGGATGGATGAGCAGCAGCGTGCCGATAGCGGGATCGATACTCTTGACCGTCTGCTCGAGTGTGCGTAGCTCGAACATCTGCTGAATCTGCGCGATCGAAGCCCAGCCCTGCTGCATGCGGCCGCTTTGCGGATCGAACTGCGAGGTCTGGTACACGCCGATCCGGGCGGGGACGCGGCGG
>CBJNAT010000473.1:0-3562 GCA_966434585.1 uncultured Gammaproteobacteria bacterium
CCCGAAGCGTCGGATGGGCGGCACCGCGCGATGATCGAAAGTGTGCAGCCCACGGTGGATGGCGGGCGTTTTGCCGTGAAGCGTGTGATCGGCGAGCTCGTTACCGTCGAGGCGGATGCGTTCACCGATGGTCACGACGCTGTACGTGTGCTCGTGCGCTATCGCGGACCTCTTTCCGTTCGCCCTGAGCCTGTCGAAGGGCTGGACCCGCAAGAAGTCGAGATGCTTGCCCTGGGCAACGACCGTTGGCGCGCGCAGTTCACGGTCGATGCGTTGGGCGTGTGGCAGTTCGAGGTGTGCGCGTGGGTCGATCACATGCTCACCTGGCGCCGTGAGCTCGTGCGACGTGAAGATCCCGCAGACGTACTACTCGCGTTGCAGGTCGGCGCGGGGCTGCTGGAGGAAGCGGCAACTCTCGCACGCGGCGAGGATGCGAAACGTCTGTCCTCGTTTGCGAAGGAGCTGCGTGCAGCGAAGGATCCCGCCCGCGGCAAAGAGCTGGCGTTGTCGCCGGAGCTGTCGGGTTTAGCATCGCGTTACCCGCAGCGACGTTTTCAATCGAGCGCAGGACCGTATGACGTGCGTGTGGATCCCGTGCGTGCGCGCTTCAGCAGCTGGTACGAGTTCTTCCCGCGTTCGACGGCCAAGGAGCCCGGCAAACACGGCACGTTCGCCGATTGCGAGGCACGCATCGACTACGCAGCTGAACTAGGCTTCGATGTCGTGTACCTCCCGCCCATTCATCCCATTGGTCGCACGAAGCGCAAAGGCCCGAACAACACGTTGCACGCAGGCGCGAACGATCCCGGCAGTCCGTGGGCCATCGGTGCGCAGGAAGGCGGGCACAAGGGCGTCCATCCGGCGCTAGGCACTGCGGATGATTTCAAGCGGTTACTGGCACACGCGCGTGCTCGGGGTATCGAAGTGGCGATCGACATCGCGTTCCAGTGCGCGCCCGACCATCCGTACGTGCAGCAACATCCCGAATGGTTCCGCAAGCGACCGGACGGCACGGTCCAGTACGCGGAAAACCCCCCGAAGAAGTATCAGGACATTTATCCGTTCGACTTCGAAACGGAAGGGTGGCAAGCGCTCTATGCCGAGCTGATCGACGTCGTCATGCACTGGGTGCGCGAAGGTGTGCGCATTTTTCGTGTCGACAATCCGCATACCAAGCCTTTCCGTTATGGGAGCGATTGATCGCCGAAGTGAAAACGCACGCGCCTGATGCAATTTTCTTATCCGAGGCGTTCACGCGGCCGCGCGTCATGCATCGGCTCGCGAAGGTCGGCTTCACGCAGTCCTACACGTACTTCCCTTGGCGCAACACGAAGCACGAGCTGACGGAGTACTTCAAGGAGCTATGCCATGGACCCGGTCGCGAGTACTTCCGTCCGAACACTTGGCCCAACACGCCGGACATCCTCACCGAGTACCTGCAGATCGGCGGGCGTGCAGCGTTCATGACGCGTCTCGTGTTGGCAGCGACGCTCAGCGCGACTTACGGTATTTATGGGCCCGCGTTCGAGCTGATGGAGCATGAACCGCGCGAGCCAGGCAGCGAGGAGTACCGCGATTCCGAGAAGTATCAGATCCGCCATTGGAACCTGAAGAGACAAGACAGCCTCGCGCCGTTCATCGCGCGCGTGAATCGCATCCGACGTGAACACGCAGCCCTGCAGAGTGACTGGAGTCTGCGCTTCCTCGATATCGACAACGAGCAGATGCTGGCGTACATGAAGAGCGCTACGTCTGTGTCTTCCCCTCTCCCGTCGGGCGGGAGAGGGCAGGGTGAGGGTCTGCAGGAAGACCACATCATCGTGGTGACGAATCTCGATCCCTGGCACGCACAGTCCGGCTGGCTGGAACTGCCGCTCACCACGCTAGGTTTAGCGTCAGATCGTCCATACCGCGTTCAGGACCTGCTAGGTGGCGGTAGTTTCTTGTGGCAGGGCTCGCGCAACTTCGTGCGGCTCGACCCGAATGGCATCGTCGCTCACGTGTTCCACCTGCGGCGCAGAGTGCGGACGGAGCGGGATTTCGATTACTTCTTATAGGGGATGTGGCCTGGGGCGTGGGGCCTGGGGTAAGAAGCCGCGGGTCATTTCTTGCCCAGGTCCCATGCCCCAGGTCCCAGGCCCAAAAGAACAAAGCGCACCATGTCCGCCCAAGCCCCCGAAATCCCCATCGACCCTCTCTGGTACAAAGACGCGATCATCTACCAGATGCACGTCAAGGCGTTCTTCGACGCCGACAACGACGGTATCGGCGACTTCGCCGGGCTCGCGCAGAAGCTCGATTACATCCAGGAGCTGGGAGTCAATACGATCTGGCTGCTGCCTTTCTACCCCTCGCCGCTGAAGGACGACGGGTACGACATCGCGGATTACCTCGATGTGAACACACAGTACGGCTCGCTCGATGACTTCCGAGCCTTCATTGCCGAAGCGCACCGACGCGGGCTCAAAGTGATCACCGAGCTCGTCATCAATCACACCTCCGATCAACACGCGTGGTTTCAGGAAGCGCGCCGCTCGCCGCCCGGCTCACGCATGCGCGAGTTCTACGTGTGGAGCGACACGGACACGAAGTTCGCGGGCACGCGCATCATCTTCACGGATACGGAAAGTTCGAACTGGGCATGGGATCCGGTCGCGAAGCAGTACTACTGGCACCGGTTCTTCTCGCACCAGCCCGATCTCAATCACAACAACCCCGAAGTCGTGGAAGCCGTCATTGACGTGATGCGCTTCTGGCTCGACATGGGCGTGGACGGCATGCGGCTCGATGCGATTCCGTACTTGACCGTGCGCGAAGGGACGAACAACGAGAACCTGCCGGAAACGCACACGGTGCTGCGACGGATGCGTCAAGCCGTCGACGAGCACTACGTCGGCCGCATGTTCCTCGCCGAAGCGAACCAGTGGCCGGAAGACGTGCGCGAGTACTTCGGCAACGGCGATGAATGCCACATGGCGTATCACTTCCCATTGATGCCACGCATCTTCATGGCTGTGGCATTGGAGGATCGCTATCCCATCGCGGAGATCATGCGGCAGACGCCAGACATCCCGGACAACTGTCAGTGGGCGATCTTTCTACGCAATCACGATGAGCTGACGCTCGAGATGGTGACCGACCGCGAGCGCGATTACATGTACCGCATGTATGCGCAGGAACCACGCATGCGCGTGAATGTCGGTATTCGTCGCCGGCTTGCGCCACTCCTGAACAACGATGTCGATCGCATCAAGCTGATGAACAGCCTGCTGTTGTCGATGCCGGGCTCGCCGATCATCTACTACGGCGATGAGATCGGCATGGGCGACAACATCTTCCTCGGCGATCGCAACGGAGTGCGCACACCCATGCAGTGGAGCATCGATCGCAACGGCGGCTTCTCGCGCACCGACCCGCAGCGCCTGTACCTGCCTGTGAACATGGATCCGATCTATGGGTATCAGGCCGTGAACGTCGAGGCACAAGCGCGCGACCCTTCGTCGCTGTTGAACTGGACACGCCGCATTCTCGCCATACGCCGCCAGCATCAATCGTTCAGTCG
>CBJNAT010000474.1:0-3561 GCA_966434585.1 uncultured Gammaproteobacteria bacterium
GAGGAGGGGCCGTTGGAGGTGGGGTGAGGGGGACGTGAATCGTGAGTCGTGATTCGTGATTCGAAAGAATGCAAGAAGGGCGAATTCCCCTCTTACGACTCACGACTCACGGCTCACGACTCACGGCTCCCGCCCGGGCTGCTACCCAACCGCCGCCACCGCCTTCGCCACATACTCCACGTTCTTCGAATTCAACGCCGCCACACAAATGCGCCCGCTGTCGACCGCATAAATCGCGTACTCCTTCCGCAGCCGTTCGACCGCCTCCTTCGACAGCCCCGAATACGAGAACATCCCGCGCTGATTCAGTACGAACTGCATGTCCTTGCCGCCGGCCTGCTTCACCTCTTGCACGAGCGCGGCACGCATCTGCTTGATGCGCTCACGCATTTGACCCAGCTCCTTCTCCCACAAAGCGCGCAGCTCGGGATCGGCGAGCACGGTCGCGACGATCTTGCCGCCGTGTGTCGGTGGGTTCGAATAATTGGTGCGGATGATGCGCTTCAGCTGGCTCAACACACGCATCGCTTCGTCCTTGCTCGCTGTCACGATGTTGAGCGCACCGGCGCGTTCGCCATACAACGAGAACGACTTCGAAAATGAGCTTGCGATGAACACCGGCGCGCAGTGTTCCGCGAAGCGACGCACGGCGGCACCGTCTGCATCGAGTCCTTCCGCGAAACCTTGATAAGCCATGTCGAGAATCGGCACGAGCCCGCGTGCCTTCACGATCTCGATGACACGGGTCCACTGCTCCGGCTTCAGATCGACGCCCGTCGGGTTGTGACAGCACGCATGCAGCACGACTATGGCGCCGGAGGGTAGGGCCTCGAGCGTCTTCGTCATGTTCGCGAAATCGATGTCGCGGGTCTGCGGGTCGTAGTAGGGGTACTGCTGCACCTTGAACCCGGCGCTTTCGAAGAGAGCGCGATGGTTCTCCCAGCTCGGCGTGCTGATCCACACCTCGGCGCCCGCATGGAAACGCTGCAAAAAATCCGCGGCGATCTTGAGGGCGCCCGTGCCGCCGAGCGCCTGCGCGCCGACCACGCGACCTTCCTTCAGTGCTGCCGAATCACTGCCCAACACGAGCTGCTGCACCGCCTGCACATAGCCAGGAATACCGTCGATGGGCAGGTAACCGCGCGGTGCTGGGTTCTCGGCCAGTTGTTTCTCCGCCCGGCGCACGCACTCGAGCACTGGCAGTTTGCCGCCCTCGTCGTAGTACACGCCGACGCCCAAATTCACTTTGCGGGTGTTGGTGTCCGCATTGAAGGCTTCGGTAATGCCGAGGATCGGGTCGCGTGGGGCTAGTTCGATGCTGGAGAAGATGGAAGTGGCCATGGTTTCGTGTGCCGGTGGATGGAAGCGCGGCGGGCTTCACGCGCCCAGCCGTCGGGGCGCGAAGCTTACCAACTTGGCAACTCGGACGGGCACCCCACGCAAAGCGCCGGCAGGGCGCTTGCGAGCGCTACGTAACGGAGGAACCCCACTTGTGAGTACCCCGTTAGGCGGTGGTGTTCATCCACGACGCACCGCAATCGATGAATACACCTCGGCCGCGGGGGCCACCGCGACGTTGGCCATGGCTCGCGACAGCCGTGCTGATCGTCCTCGGCGTGCCGAGTGTCGCTGCGCCGCCGATGCCACCGTCCGCTGCCGCACCGCGCGATGATGGCCAGTGGACGATGCCGGCGAAGAACTTCGCCTCGACGCGCTACACCGAGTTGAACGAGATCGACACGCGCAACGCCAAGCAGCTGCGTGTCGAATTCACCTTCTCGACGGGGGTTGTGCGCGGTCACGAAGCGGCGCCGCTCGTCGTGAACGACACGATGTACATCGTGACGCCGTATCCCAATCGGTTGTACGCACTCGATCTCACCAAGCCGGGTGCACCCGCGAAGTGGACTTACGAGCCCAAGCCGCTGGCGGCTGCTCAAGGCGTCGCCTGCTGCGATGTCGTGAATCGCGGGGCGCACTTTGTCGATGGCCATTTGTATTACGCAACGCTCGATGGGCAGGTCGTCTCGGTGGACGCGGCCACTGGCAAAGAAACCTGGCGGACGAAGCTCGGCGACCTCAATCGAGGCGAGACGATCACGATGGCGCCGCTCGTCGTGAAAGACAAAGTGCTCGTCGGCAACAGCGGTGGTGAATACGGTGTGCGAGGCTGGCTCACGGCTGTCGATCGCAACAGCGGCAAGATCCTCTGGCGCGCGTACAGCACCGGTCCCGATGACGAGGTGTTGATCGGTGCGAAGTTCAAGCCGTTCTACGCGGCGGAGAAGGGCAAAGATCTCGGCGTGAAGACATGGCCGCCCGAAGCTTGGAAGATCGGCGGCGGCACCGTGTGGGGCTGGATCTCATACGACCCCGAGTTGAATCTCGTCTATCACGGCACCGCCAATCCCGGCCCATGGAATCCGGAGCAACGACCGGGCGATAACAAATGGACCGGCGGCATCTTCGCGCGCGATGCGGATACCGGCGAGGCGCGCTGGTTCTACCAAGCAGTGCCGCACGATCTCTACGATCACGATGCGGTCAACGAGCTCATCCTGCTCGACATGGCCATTGGTGGGCGCACGCGCAAAGTGCTCGTGCGTCCCGAGCGCAACGGCTTCATGTATGTGATCGATCGCACCAGCGGCGAAGTGTTGTCCGCCGATCCGTACGGCCACAGCAACTCGACGGTGCGAATCGACCTGAAAACTGGCCGCCCGGTGCACAACTTGGAGAAAGAACCGCGCGTCGGCGAGGTGGTGCGCGACATCTGTCCGACCGCGCCGGGAGCGAAAGATTGGAATCCCTCTTCATACTCGCCGCGCACGGGCTTGCTGTACGTCGCGCACATCAATCTCTGCATGGATTGGGAAAGTGTGGAGGCCAACTACATCGCAGGCACGCCGTATGTCGGCTCCGAAGTGCGCATGCATCCTGGGCCCGGCGGCAATCGCGGCCAGCTACTTGCGTGGGATCCGGTGAAACGTGCGCCCGCGTGGCAGATCAAAGAAGACCTGCCGCTGTGGAGCGGCACGCTCGTGACCGGGGGCGATGTCGTGTTCTACGGGACGCTGGACGGCTGGTTCAAAGCTGTCGATGCGCGCAACGGTGCGCTGCTTTGGCAGTTCAAGACCGGCTCCGGAATCATCGGCCAGCCCATCAGCTATCGCGGTCCCGACGGGCATCAGTACGTGGCGATTCTGTCGGGGGTCGGCGGCTGGGCCGGTGCGATCGTGGCGGGCGATCTCGATCCTCGTGACCAGAGCGCAGCACTTGGGTTCGTGGGTGCGATGGCGGATTTGCCGCAGAAGACGACCAAGGGCGGGATGTTGTATGTGTTCTCGCTGCCGAAGTAGATCAGTGCTGACGCCGGTCGTAACAGCGTCCCCTCTCCAGGTTGCGGGAGAAGCGCTCCGCGCACCCTCACCCGCCGCTATCGCGTCAACCTCTCCCGCAACCGGGAGAGGTGAAGAATCCGGAGCGCATCTCTCATCGAGAGCGTTCCCTCTCCCGGTTGCGGGAGACGAGTGCATGGATGCACGAGGTAGAGCAACGCAG
>CBJNAT010000475.1:0-3561 GCA_966434585.1 uncultured Gammaproteobacteria bacterium
ATCGCGTGAGCGGTGAGGGCGACGATGGGTGTGTGCTTGCCAGTGTCGCGTTCAAGACGCCGAATCTCGCGGGTCGCCTCGTAGCCGTCGAGCTCCGGCATCTGACAATCCATGAGAATCAGATCGTACCGGCCGCTGCGCCAGGCCTCGACCGCCGCGCGCCCGTCGCCCACCACGTCGACGCGATAGTTCAATTTGTCCAGCAGGCGCACGGCCACCTTCTGGTTCACGATGTTGTCTTCCGCGAGCAGGATGCGGCCGCCACCGTGTGGTGCGCGCTGCACGAGCAACTCGCTCGTGACGATCGGTTGCGTCTGCAGGTGCCAGGACTCGGCCTCGCGCGCGAGCACGACCGTAAGACACGCGATGAGGTCGCGTTGCGTGATGGGCTTCAGCAGGTACCCCGCGAAACCCAGGTCCGCGAACTTCTGCCCTTCGGTGCGGTGTCCGGAGGATGTGAGCAGCACGAGCCGTGTGGCTCGCAGCTGCGGATCGGCGTTAACCGTGCGCCCGAATTCCGCACCATCGCAGCCAGGCATCTGGTGGTCGACGAGCGCGGCATCGAAGGGTCGTCCGGCAGCGAGCGCACCGCGCAGCACCGTGAGTGCTTCATCCGCGGAAGCCGTGCACGCGGGTTCAACGCCACTCAGCTGCAGCTGTGCCATGAGCACTTTGCGGTTGGTTGCGTTGTCGTCGATGACCAGCACGCGTTGGCCGCGCAGTGCCGTCTGCTGCAGATACTCGGGAGTGCGCGCATTGACCGCGGTCTCGAACGTCGCCGTGAACCAGAATGTGGAACCAGCGTCGGGGGTGCTGTCCACGCCCACTTCGCCGCGCATGAGCGCCACGAGTCGGCGCACGATCGATAGGCCGAGCCCCGTGCCGCCGTACTTGCGTGTCGTCGAAGTGTCGACCTGCATGAAGGGAGTGAACAGCGAGTGCAGTCGCTCCGGTGGAATGCCGATCCCTGTATCGCGGACTTCGCACCGCACGCGCGTCGTCTCTGGCGTGCTCTCGATGACTTGCAGCGCGAGCGAGATCTCGCCGGCTCGAGTGAACTTCACAGCATTGCTACCGAGGTTCAGCAGGATCTGGCGAACGCGGCCCGGATCGCCCTTCACCGCGTTCGGCAGTTTCGGATCGATCTGAACGGTGACTTCCAGATCCTTCGCATGGGCTTGCACCGACAACAGGCGTGCGGCGTGTTCCATCGTGTCGCGCAGATCCATGTCGATCGACTCGAGCGCCAGCTTGCCCGCTTCGATCTTCGAGAAGTCCAGGATGTCATTGATGACCGTGAGCAGTGCGCCCGCGCTATCGCGGATCGTCTCTGCATAGTCTCGCTGCGTCACGTTGAGTTTCGTGTCGAGCAGCAGGTCGGTCATGCCGATGACGCCATTCATCGGCGTGCGGATCTCATGGCTCATGTTCGCGAGGAACTCGCTCTTCGCTCGACTGGCTGCCGCTGCCACTTCCGCCATTTCGTTGGCGCGCAGGATGGCGAGCGCAAGCTGCTCGTTGCTCTCCAGCAGCTCATGCGTACGCTCCGCCACACGTCGTTCCAGCTCATCGCGGCCGCGCTGTAACTCGCTATCGCGCACCTCGATCTGCCCGAGCATGTCGTTGAACGCCTCGACGAGCTTGCCGACTTCGTCGCGGCTCGTTGCTTGCACTCGCAAGCTGTAATCCCTGTCGTGCGTGACCTTGGCTGCTGTGTCCGCGAGCGCATGAATCGGATGCGAGATCACCCGCGCGAGTCGCATCACGGCGAGTAGCGCGAAACAGAGTGCACCCACGATGGCGAGCAGGAGAATCGCAGCTCGCTCGCGCATCTCGGCCGCGAGGTGTTCGCGGGTGAACCACAATTGCAAGGTGCCGAGGTGAGTGTCGAGCACGATGTCTGCTTTCACCGCGAGAGTGCCGCGCACTCCATTACTCGCCGCGTTGCCGGGCTCTCGCAGATAGCGGGCGAGCGCTGTGCCATCGGAACGGAGGATTTCAGCGCCGAGAATGTCCGGATCGGCGGCGAGCGCGCTCAAGGTTTTGGTGGCTTCTTCCGGGTCATCGAATGCCAACGCCGCCGCAGTGTAGCGACCCGTGATCTCCGCCTGGGTCTGCATGCGCTCGCGCAGGGCTCGTTCGTGTTCGCGATAGTCCGAGATCTGCACGACCGCGCCCGCCAGCGCCAGCGCGACACCGCTCGCGAAGGTCGCAAGAAAGATCAACTTGGTGCGGATCGGCAGCGAGCCGAACCAGCGATCGAATGCCCGGATCATGTTGTGGTCTTCCGCACTTCCGCCGCGAGCTGCAGCAGGCTCGAACTGATGCGCAACCCGACTTTGTGTGCATGAGTGGCATTGATGCGAAAGCGCAGCCGGTTATCCATCGTGAAGAGCTCGATGATGCCGACAGTGACCGAAAAGTGCGGGGCGTCGCTCACCGTGAGAATCGGCTGACTGCCGTCGCCGAGCGCCTTCGTAGCCCCTCTCGCGAGGACGCTGCCTTCGATGTAAACGACGTGGCAGCCGCGCGGCTCTGCATCGGCTTCCAGCCGCCGCAGCGCGATGCGCCGCGAGGATGCGCGCTTTTCCTCGATCCCCGGTGCCAGTGTGTCATACAAGCCACTGGCGCCGACGAAGCACACGGTAATGACATCGCTCGGCACGCTCGCGGGCCATTCGACGAACTTGAGGAAGTTGAAGAGGTACGCCGCCTTGAACTGATCCTCGCGGCTGGTCGCATCGGCCGCGGAGGCGCACGTCGCGCCGGCGACCGTCGTCAGCAGCATCAAGGCGCGGAGCAGGAGGCGCATCCTCACTCGCCCCAGGAGTAACCGAACGTCACGCCGTATGTGCGCGGCTCCGCGTGCTGTGCGAACGCGCTGAAGCGCGTGAGTTGAATGCCCGTCAGATAAGTCTCATCGGTCAGGTTCCTCGCCCATGCATACCCGTACCAACCTGCAGCGGATCGATAACCCGCGCGCACGTTGAGCACACCGAATGCGTCCTGCGCATAGATGTTCGCTGGCTCGAAGTACAGGCGCGAACTGCGGTAGTAATTGCCCGATGCGAACACGTTGCCGCCGGCGAGCGGATACTCGAACGACGTCCCGACGTTCGCGGAGAACTTGGGCGATCGCGATAACCGTTGTCCGCGCAGGTTCATGGCAGCCGAGGGCTCGTGACCGCCACTTGCACTCGCGAGCTGCACGCCTGCGATGGGCGAATCGAGATAGTGCGCAGTGAGACACTGCAACCCTGCATCGACGCGCCAGTAGCGACCGAGCTTGATCTCGACATCCGCATCCAAACCGTACGTCTCCGCTTTGTCTGCCGCCCCGTACAACGATGTGTTGGCGACTCGATCCACAAGCTGCAGCTGAACGTCGCGATAGTCGTTGTAAAACGCGGCTGCGCTGAGACGCGCCGGCATACTCGCGAGCGCACGCTTGAAACCGATCTCGTACGAGCGAATCGACTCGCTGGCCGTCGGACCTGGATTCGCAGGGCTGAAGTGATTCAACGTGCCACTCTTGGAGCCCGTTTCAGTTTTGGCATACAG
>CBJNAT010000476.1:0-3560 GCA_966434585.1 uncultured Gammaproteobacteria bacterium
CACAGGGATGTGCAAATGCCGTGAGCGCAGGATGCGCAGGAACGGCCCTGTGCCCAGGTGGCGCTCGATGAAGGTTCATATCTTCGGAATGGTGCGCAGCGCGAGAACGACTTTCTAGTCGACGCCCGATTGATTGCTTCGCGTGCGTCCGTCCAATGTGCGTAAACGGCGACATGAAGAGAGCGGTGGCAAGCGAACAGGTACTGGTGCGCGACATGCTCGCGGGCAGCGAGCGCGCGTTTGCGGAATTCTTCGAGACCTACTTTCCGCGGCTGTATCGTTTTGCCCTGCCTCGTCTCAAGAACGATGCGGATGCGACGAAGGAAGTGGTGCAGGCGACTTTGATCAAAGCCATGCGCAACTTGAGCGGCTATTGCGGCGAGGCGGCCCTCATGACGTGGGTTGCACAGATCTGTCGGCGCCAGATCGTCGATCACTTGCGTGCGCAGCAGCGACATGCCTCGCACGTCGTGCTGCTCGAAGACAGCGACGAGATGCGCGCGGCGTTTCAAGCGATCGAAGCGCCGGCCGAAGATGAGCCCATGCACAGCTATAGTAGCGCAGAGACGCGCCGACTGGTTCAGTCGGTGCTCGATAGCCTGCCCGCACGTTATGGCGATGTGCTCGAATGGAAATATGTCGAAGGGCAGTCGGTGGAGGAGATCGGCGCGCGGTTAGGGATAGGTCACACCGCCGCGCAATCGGTGTTAGCGCGGGCGCGTGCCGCGTTTCGGGATGCGCTCGATACTGTCTTGGGTGCCAGCGCGGTCGATGTGTTGGCCATCATTCGTAGTGGGACATCCACATGAAAGAGCCTCCTCAACGTTCCGGCTCGCAGGAGGATGAGGTCCTCGAGAGTCTGCTCGGCGCAGTCGGTCCACGCGGCGAGGTGCCAGCGGACGTCATGGCACAGGTACGCGACAGCGTGCATGCCGAATGGCGGGCCGTCATCCAGGTGCGGCAGCAGCGCCGGCGTGTATTCGCCTACGGTCTGGCCGCGAGCGGTGTTTTCGCGCTGCTCATCACGATCGGCTTCATCGTGCTCACCGGCAACGGTGCACCGGTTGCCACCGTCGCTCGAGTCATCGGCACCTTGGAGGCGAGCGATGGCGGCACAGGCGATTGGCGCACGCTTGTCGTCGGCGAGCAGATCAAGGCGGGCCAAGTCTTGCGTGCGGGCGCGAATGGCCGCGCTGCGCTCACGACCCGCTCGGGCATTCAACTAAGGCTCGACGCCGATTCGCACGTCGAGTTCTCCAGTGCGCAGCGACTCGCGTTGGCGCGCGGTGCCGTCTATATCGATGCCGATCCCAGATCAGCGCAGGCCACACCGTTCGAAGTGCGAACAGCCCTTGGCGCAGTGAGTCACGTCGGTACGCAATTCGAGGTGCGTAGTCGCGGGCGCCTGGTTGAAATCAAAGTACGGGAAGGCAGTGTGCGGCTACGCAGCGACAGCGGCGAGCACGTGGCCACCGCAGGCGAGCGTTTGCGCGTGAGTGCGAGGAACGTCGAGCGCGCGCGGATATCACTGCAGGATCCGAGCTGGCAGTGGGCATTGCAGGTTGCGCCCGAGTTCACTATCGAAGGGGTGCCGCTCGCCGACTTCCTGCATTGGGTGGCGCGGGAAACCGGACGGAAGCTCGTGTTCAGCAGCACGGACGCTGCGGAAACCGCCCGGCGAATCATTCTGCATGGCTCGATCGGGCAGCTCTCCGCCGAAGCGGCACTGCCCGCGGTGTTGGCGACCACACAGCTCACGCATGCAGAGGCGGATGAACATTCCATCCGCATTGCGTTGAAGGATATGTGAGGGGCGTGAGACGTCAGGCCTGAAGGCTTGAGGTTGGAACAAGAATGCGGCGCTCGAGCCTCAAAATCTCCATCTAATAGAAGGAAGGGCTACCGGGTACAGGCTGACGGCTAGAACGGGAGCCTCTCATTCTTCGGGGTCGTGCGCGCACGATGAACAACAAGCGAGTTGGCCACAGCGCTGCGCACGACCCCGAAGGGGTGGATGGGCTTCTTCCATTCTGGCCGTAGCCTGTAGCCCGTAGCCTGTCGCCTTTCATACATGCGGCGTGACAGGCCGCTCTCGCACATTCTGTGCTCCGCGTCATTCGTGCATCCTGCACAGCAAATGCCCGAGTCGCTGTTTCATATTAGGTGTCCATCGCGCGCCGCACGACCCGGCAGCATGAAACTCCACCGATCGAGTGCCACCCAGGCACAGGGATGTGCCCGCCGCCGAAGGTGGCGAGCTCAGAGGAAAAATCACACTTTTTCCCCCTGAGCCACAGCGCGAGCGGCAGGATGCCCGAGTCGCTGTTCCATACTACGTGTTCGCCTACAGAAGTCGTTTATGGCCCACATTGCGACCTGCAAGGCAGTTGCTTACGATGACGCCCCCGCCAACCGTGCCCGCCCACATTGAACTGCCCGCCCATCTGCCGCATCTGCATCCGCCTGCTGCTTCTGTGCGTGTGCTGCATGACGTCTCTGCGCGCCGAGACGAGCGACCGCACGAGCTTTGAAGGGCGCCCTGTGAGCGCGATCCTGCGCTCGCTGCAAACGCAGGGACTGCACATCATCTACAACTCGCAGCTGGTGCCCGACGGTCTCGTGGTGCTGCGCGAACCGCAGACGCCGACGGGGTTGGCACTCGCTCGCGAAGTGCTGGCGCAGCATGATCTCGGGTTGTCGGAAGTGGCACCTGAGGTCTATGCGGTCGTGGCGCAGCCCCATGTAACGCCACGGCCAGGGCAAGCAAAAGAGCCGTCCGCACAGACGCTCGAGGAAATCGTCGTGCAGGCGAGCCGCTACACATTGGCTGCCGCCCAGCCCGATACGTCTCACACGTTCCTGACGCAAGATCAGTTAAACGCCCTGCCACGGCTCGGCGATGAAACGCTGCGGGCCGTGCAGCGGCTGCCTGGCGCGTCCAGCAACGGCGTCTCGAGCCTCGCAGCGATCCGCGGCGGCGATCCCACGGAAACGGCCATCCTGCTCGACGGCTTGCGCCTCTACGAGCCTTTCCATCTAAAGAACTTCTTGAATCCCGTGAGCCTGCTCGATGCGCGCACCCTGTCGCAGGTGGATGTGTACTCGGGCGGGTTTCCGGTTCAATACGGCGAGCGGATGAGCGCCATCATCGATGCGCACAGCGTGTATCCCACCGCCTCGCGCTACCGCGAGCTGGGCTTGAGTCTGTTTCATGCAAGCGGTCTGTTCTCGACCAGCTTCGACGGCAATCGCGGCCATGCGTTGATTGCCGCGCGTCGTAGCAATCTCGGCGAGCTTGCAAGTTTGAGTGAAGAGGATTTCGGCAAGCCGACCTATGCGGATGCATTTCTGCGCATCGACTACGAATTGAGTCCATCTACCACGCTTGCCTTTCACACGCTTACATCCGAAGACCGCATCACCGCGCAAACGGCTTCGGCACGGGAGCGAGCCACGGCCGAGTACTACAACTATTACGGCTGGGCGACGCTGACTCACCAATGGCCGGACTCGAGCACGACGCGGCGCTTCAGCAACCACCTGCGATCGCAGCTGAACCT
>CBJNAT010000477.1:0-3556 GCA_966434585.1 uncultured Gammaproteobacteria bacterium
CTCGCGCAACGAGCAGCATCGCAGCGACCAGGAACAACGAGGCCAGAAAGAACGCGGCTCCAGGTAACGCAAAGCCGAGCGTGCCGCTCACTGCATGTGCGAAGACTTGCGAGAACACGATGGGCCCGCTCAGCGCAGCCAGTCCGGCAAGGCTACTGTTTGCACCCTGCAACTGGCCCTGCTCCGTGGCCGCGACCCGTCTGGTCATCAAGCCCTGCACTGCCGGCGTGACCAGACCCCACAAGGCCATCACCGGCGCACCGAGCGCAAACTGCCAGCCGTGACGAGCGGCGCCATAAATCGCAAATGCGATCGCGCCGAAGGCAAGTCCCGCAAACAGCGTGCGGCGCTCGCCGAACACACGCACGATGCGCCCCACGAGCACTCCCTGTACGAGTGCCGAACAGATCCCGATGAGCGCCAGCATGAGCCCGACGTCACGCGTGTTCCAGTCGAAGCGATAGCTCATGTACAACACTGCGGTGCTCGGCAGGACGACGTGCGCGAGCTGCGAGAGGAAGCTGACAGATGCGAGCCTCGTGAGCTGTGGCTTCGAACGCAGCAACTGCAGCGAGCCGACTGGATTCGCGCGGCGCCAATGAAAGGGCGAGCGTTGCTCCTTCGGCAACGATTCGGGTAACACGAACAATCCATACGCCGCGTTCGCGAGGCTCAGCCCAGCGGCAGTCCAGAACGGCAGACGCGGATCAATCTCGCCGAGGATGCCACCGAGCGCAGGGCCCAAGATGAAACCGAGACCGAACCCCATGCCGATCAGCCCGAAACGAGCAGCACGTTGTTCGGGCGGCGTGATGTCCGCGATGTATGCGCTCGCGGCACTGATGCTTCCGGCCGTGATGCCCGAGATGACGCGCCCGACGAACAACCAATACAGATTGGGCGCCAGCGCCATCAGCACGTAATCGAGCCCGAGCCCGAGATTCGACAGGAGGATTACCCGCCGCCGTCCAAAGCGATCGGACAACGAGCCGAGGATCGGTGAACACACGAACTGCGCGAGCGCCCATGCCGTGCCGAAGACGCCGATGATGGCGGCAGCCTTCGCCGTGTCGCCGGTGAAGCTCTCGACGAGCATCGGCAGCACCGGAATGATGAGGCCGATCGAGAGCATGTCGAGCACGACGGTGACGAAGATGAAGGCGACGCTGGCACGTCGTCCGCTCTGGGCGGGTTCCGCTGGTGCTGAGTTCATGGAGGGATCCGTGCCCATCGAGAGCAGCTTGCAGCTAGAACCTATCCAACGCAGCGTCTGCTTGCACGACGTGTAACGACGTACGCCGGTTCGTGCGGCTGGAAGTTACAAAGTTGAACGTACCCGTCACGCTCCAACCGTAAACCAGAACGTCGCTCCGTGACCCGGTTCCGATTCCGCCCAGATGCGACCGCCATGCCGCGCGATGATGCGGCTTGCGGTCGCGAGACCAACGCCCGAGCCGGGGTATTCGCTGTGCGCATGCAGCCGGTGGAACGGCTGGAAGATCTTGTCGTGCTGGCTCATGTCGAAGCCGCAGCCGTTGTCGCGGATGCCGATGCAGCGTTCGTGCCCCTTCTGCACGGATACCAGAGCGATGCTCGCCTGCGGCACCTTGGCAGTGAACTTCCAAGCGTTTCCGAGCAGGTTCTCCATCACGCTGGTGAGGAGCCGGCGATCGCCATGCACGTACACCTCTGCGGGCACATTCATCGCCACATGACGTTCGGGCTCCTTCTGCGCCAGCTCGTACAGCACCCTGTCGGCGATCGCGCTGATGTCGACGCGTTCGCGTTCGAGCTTCGTCTGGCTGATGCGCGAGAGATTCAGCAGCGCCTCGATCAGCTCGGACATCTGCTTGACGCTCGCGTGGATGCGTTGCAGCCGCCGCCGCTGATCGTCATCGAGCTTCGCGCCCGCGGACATTTCGAGCAGGCCGGCCTGACCCGCGATGGTTGTGAGCGGCGAGCGCAGATCGTGCGAGACCGATGCGGTGAACGCTTCCAGCTCTTGGTTCGCGCGTTCGAGCGCCGCTTGCGTTTCGGCGATCTCGGAGCGGCTCGGCAGGTTCCTGAGCTGCGGCAGGCGCAGTAACTGATGGCCGGCTGCGATAACACCGGTGATGGTGGCAATGACGCCGGCTATGAGCACGGCGGGCGAGGGTAGTGCGGGCGCGACTGCCTGAGCCAAGGACAGCAACGCAAGCCCGACCAAGAAAACGATGCGGGCTATCGCCGTCGGTGTGTCGATGAGCTGGCGGGTCCGCAACCTCAGATAGAAGGCCGCGAAGCCAAGAAAGATCACAGCGAGGGTGATCTGGCAAACGGCCCAAAACCAGGGTTGTGCAAAGCTCATGCAGTCGTGCTTTCAGCCTATGGGGAAATGGCCCCGAAGCTTAGGCGGAAGCGCGCGCTGGCGTCGATACGAACTGGCGCTTTAACGTGAATCACGCCTCGACGGACGCCCTGCGTTGAATCAACGCAGCGATCGCTGCAGGGTCGACAGGCTTCGTCAAATGGTGATCGAAGCCCGCTTCGCGAGAACGACGCCGGTCCTGTTCCTGGCCCCAGCCTGTGATCGCGATCAACACGAGATCGCTGGCCCACGGCCGCGTACGCAGTTCGCGTGCGACCTCATAGCCGTTCAACTCCGGCATGCCGATGTCCAACAACGCAAAATCAGGTCTGAAGCGTTCGGCTTCGGCGAGTGCCGCTGCGCCATCGTGCGCCGTTCGCACCTCGTGGCCATCGAGGGACAACAGTAACGACAGACTATCCGCCGCATCGCGGTTGTCATCCGCAATCAGCACGCGCCGCTCCGTGAGTTCGTTGGCTGCAAAGCGCGGGTCGCTGCGCTCGCGCTCTGCGTCCAGGGCACACGTCAAAGGCAGGCGCACCTTGAATTCGCTGCCTCGACCCGCGCCTTCACTGAATGCTTCGATGCGACCGTCGTGCAGCTCGACGAGTCCTCGGGCGAGCGCGAGTCCGATGCCGAGGCCACCTTCGGCGTGCCGGAGCGTGGAGCGCACCTGCGAAAACATCTCGAACACCCGCGGCAGCATCTGCGGGGCGATGCCGACGCCGCTGTCGCGCACGCCGATCACCACTTCGTCGTCGCTCGCCTGTGCATACACGCGAATCTCGCCCCCGGCTTCCGTGTACTTGGCAGCGTTCGTCAGAATGTTGGCAAGCACCTGTGCCAGACGCAGCGGATCGGCGGACAGCTCGATAGGTTCGGCAGGCAAATCCAGCTCGATGCGGTGATGGCGCGCATCGATGAGCGGTCGAGCCGTCTCGAGCGCTGAGTGGATCGCATCCTGCACCTTGAGTGGCTGGCGCCGCAGCAGCAGCGTGCCGCGTGTGATGCGCGAGACATCGAGCAAATCGTCCAGGAGCAAGGCCATGTGCTGCACTTGCCGATCGATCACTTCATGCGACCACCGCAGCTGAGCTTCGCTCGCCTGACCGGAGCGCGAGATGAGCGCTGCTTGGCGAATCGGCGCGAGCGGATTACGCAGTTCATGTGCGAGGGTCGCCAGAAACTCATCCTTGCGTCGGTCGGCAT
>CBJNAT010000478.1:0-3556 GCA_966434585.1 uncultured Gammaproteobacteria bacterium
CTTCCATTCTGGCCGTAGCCCGTAGCCTGTCGCCTAGTTCGCAGAGGGCGAGTACCGCACCTGCAGCGAGTATTCGCGGTCAGCCTCGTTGAAAAAGCGCACGGTCTCGTAATCCTCGTCCAACACGTTCGCGACTTTGGCCTGAAGTACCCATTCCTTGCCGATGCGCAGCTCACCCAATAGATCGGCGACGACGTAGCTATCCAGTTTCACGGTGTTCGCTGCGTTGTTGTAGCGCTTGCCTTGACCGCGAACTTCCGTGCCGACCCTGACAGTGTCGAACGAATACATGGCCTGCACGCGTGCCGAGTGACGGGCGCGGCGTTGCAGGACGTTGTCGAAGTTTGCGCCATCGCTGCGGTCGCGTGGATCCAGGTACGTGTAGTTGAAGTCCACGTCCAACTTATCCACGGAGAACGCCGTGACCGCTTCGATGCCGCGAATGCGCGCCTTCGCGACATTTCCCGGTACGAAGTTTTGATCGAGGTCAATCATGTCGTGGATCTTGGTGACGAAACCGTTCAAGGACCAGCGGCCTGCGGGCAGACGTCCCGTCACACCCAGCTCGTAGCTGCGTGCCTTCTCGGGATCGAGGTCGGGATTGCTGAAGCCGGGGTAATAGAGATCGTTGAACGTCGGTGCGCGGAAGGCGCTGCCGTAAGTGGCCATCAATGCGAGCGTCGGTGAAAGATGCCACTTCCAGCCGATGTTGCCGCTCGAGTGCGAGCCGAACTGTTCGTTGTCGTCGTAGCGGCCCGACAGCTCCGCTTCATGTGCACCGAAGCGGCCTTGATAAACAGCGAACAGACCTTTGTTGTCGCGGTGATCGACGTCGAAGGACGTTTCGCTGTCGATGCGATCGTCGATGTAGTCACCGCCGAGCGTGAGCAGCTGCGTGTCGGCGAATCGCCAATCCGCCTGCAGCGTGCCCGAGCGCTTTTCGGTATCGAACTTGCCAACGAAGCTGCGACCCACCACGGGCAAGCCTGCAAAGTCGAAACCGCCGTTCTTGAAGTTGTCGACGTCATCGCGCGCGTCGCCTAGCGTGAGTTGCAGCGTGAGCGTGTCGGACGCTTTCAGCCGGCCGCGCAACGTCGGAACGATCTGCTTGAACGCATCTTCGTTCTGAAAGCTGCCGTCGTACTGGGACTTGCCCTTCGCGTAGAGCGTGCTGAACTCGACTTCCGCCAGCTCGCCCCAGCGATAACCCGCGCTCACATTGCCTGAGGTGTTGCGGTAACCGTCGCGATCCGGCTCGTCCGTGAAGCAGCCCGAGAAACCGGTGCAGCTATTGAAGCCGTCTGTCTGATAGCGATCGCCCGTGACGTTGAACCAGTAGCTGTCTGCGACGAGGCCGAAGTGCGCATTGGCGCGATAGGTGTCATCGGATCCAACGCCGACGCCCACGGACACCCCGGAATCGGCCCGACGCGTGAAGATCTGGATCACGCCGCTGATCGCGTCAGAGCCGTAGATGCTCGAGCGCGGGCCGCGCACGATCTCGATGCGCTCGATCTGCTCGATGGGCACATACTCGAACGAGGTCGTTCCAGCCGTGGCACGACCGACGCGCACGCCGTCGACCAACACGAGGACGTGGCCCGACTGGGTGCCGCGCATGAACAGCGAGGTGAGCTTGCCGCGACCGCCTTGACTCGTGATGTCGATGCCTGTCTGGCCGCGCAGCATTTCCTGCAGCGACTGCACCTGACGGCGCTGAATGTCCTCCCGCGTGATGACCGTGACCGATGCAATCACGTTATCCACGTTCTGTTCGGTGCGCGTCGCGGTGACGATGACGTCATCCTTTGGATTCGGCGCAGCGAAGGTGGTCGTGAAACAGCCGGACACGGCCAAGAGCAGCACCGAGCGGCGCAATGTTGTCGTTGTCATGATCGTCCTCCCCATGCACGCCCGCATGGCCAGATGTGGTGATTGCGGCGGCGAGGTGGAGGAGGGGAAGGCGTGCAAAGCCCAGCCGATCGCCCACCGCGATACCGCTCGTAAGCCGTCGGGCCGGTCTCCGGACTCTCGAGTCAGTCGACGTTGCGTCGACTTGAGTGGCATCGCCTTCCCATGCTTGGGCAGAAAGCCCGTGCACAGTGGCTACAGTGATGCGACTCCCTCGATTACCGTTGCGGGGGCAGTGCCGGGATCCGATCGGTCGCGATCGTCACCGGCTTCCCGTTAGCACCCGTGCGCCGCACGAGTGTTCACCTGACGGAGGGCGCGCAAGGTACGGGCGACGCAGGAAGGGTGTCAAGGCTGACGGACAGAGCGCCGGTTCCCTCGGTACACTCGCCCCTTCTTACCGCAGTGCAAACCGCCATGGCTCATTCACCGCTCCTGCAAACCGCCCTCGATGCTGCCCATGCCGGCGCGCAAATCATTCGCCGCTACTATCAGAGCAATGTCGCGGTGCAGACGAAGGCCGACAAGACGCCGGTGACCGAGGCGGATATCGAGACGGAAAGAACCATCCGACAGTTGATCGCACAGCGATATCCGACCCACGGCTTTTATGGTGAAGAGACGGGGCAGAGCGCGCTCGGTGCGGAATATCTGTGGCTCGTCGATCCCATCGATGGCACCAAGGCCTTTGTCCGCGAGTACCCGATGTTCTCGACGCAGATCGCGTTGATGCATCGCGGACGTTTGATCTTGGGCGTGTCCTCGGCGCCTGTGTACGGCGAGATCGCCTATGCCGAAGTCGGTGTTGGTGCGTGGCTGGGCGACCGCGCGCTGCGGGTGAGTGAGATCGACTCGATCGAACGATGCGCGTTGTCCGCGTCCAATCTCAAATCACTTGCGAAGTCGTCGCAGTGGGCCGCGTTCGGTGAGATCGTCGCACGGGCCGATCGCATTCGCGGCTACGGCGACTTTATGCACTATCACTTGCTCGCAGCCGGCAAGATCGATGTCGTCATCGAGTCCGACGTGAACATTCTCGACATCGCCGCACTCAGCGTCATCGTCGAGACCGCGGGTGGGAAGTTCACGGATCTGGATGGAAAGCCGATCGGGCTGGAAACGCGCTCGGTGTTGGCGAGTAACGGGAAGTTACATGGGAAGGTGCTGGCGATCATTACTGGCGGTCAAGACAAGGCTTGAAAAGAGCGCGTGCTACACTCGGCAAGCTCCTGAGCGGTACTGAACAGATCCGGAGACGCTGTGCTCAATCGCGTTCAAGTGACGATTCATCGGACAAATGCCGATGCCGATAATGGCGGCTACATGCCGGGGACACCCGAACAACGTCTCTTGGAAGTGTGGGAGCGAACCCGCGAGCTGGGGGCTTTCACTCGAGAAGCAGATGCTGAACGAAGACTACAGAGACATGTTGCAGTGCTTAGTCGAGGAGAACGTTAGGTTCCTTTTGGTGGGTGCTTATGCCGTTGCCGTGTACGGCTATCCCAGAGCAACAAAGGACATCGATCTCTTCGTCAATGGAGCCATGACAATGCATGTAATCTGATGAAGGCGCTTGCTCGTTTTGGTGCGCCTTTGTCCGATGTCTCTGCTGAAGATTTCTCCTCCGAAAGCCTGATAAGGGTAC
>CBJNAT010000479.1:0-3556 GCA_966434585.1 uncultured Gammaproteobacteria bacterium
TGATCAGTACGACATCGCTGGACAGGCGCTGGCGGATGACTCGGTCAACCTCCTTCAGGTCCTCCGCGGCGAGCTTTCGAACGGCTTCTAGTGTCATGAATGGTTGCGATCCGGCGGGAGCGCGATGTTAGCTGAAGGCGACAGGGTCCGGAGCGGTGGGCTCGACTGATAAGGAGCTGACCAGCCGTCCGATGGCATTGAAAACCGGAGACTTTGCTCTTGCCGGTGCCCGGTTCGGCCCGTACACTCTGCGCCCTTTTCCGCCAGGCCCCCGCCTGCGCGTTTTCCGGAGTTTGGAAGTATGTACGCCGTCATTGCCACCGGTGGGAAGCAGTATCGTGTGAGCGAAGGCTCCGTGTTGCGCGTCGAGAAGCTCGAGGCGGATGCGGGCGCGCAGGTCGAATTTGGTGAAGTCCTGCTGGTGGGCGAGGGCGACCAGGTGAAGCTCGGTACCCCGCTGATTTCCGGCGGCAAGGTGCTCGCGACTGTGCAGAGTCATGGCAAGACCGACAAGGTCAGCGTCGTGAAATTCCGCCGCCGCAAGCACTACCTGCGCCAGGGTACGCACCGGCAGCAGTACACCGAAGTGAAGATCACAGGCATCGTCGGCGGCTGACCCAGCGATTCTTTGGAGACTTGAGACATGGCACATAAAAAGGCTGGCGGCAGTACCAAGAACGGCCGCGATTCAGAGAGCAAACGACTCGGGCTGAAGAAATCCGGCGGTCAGCAAGTGATCCCGGGCAACATCATCGTCCGTCAGCGCGGTACTCAGTATCACCCGGGCGACAACGTCGGTTGCGGCACGGATTACACGCTGTTTGCGCTTGCCGCAGGCAAGGTGCAGTTCCGCCGTCGCGGCATCGACCAGCGCACGTATGTGAGCGTGGTGCCCGGGTAAGTCGACATTGCAGTTTGCTTGAGAAAAAGCCCTGGCTCGTGCCGGGGCTTTTTCGTTTGGTGGGTTCGTATGAAGTTCGTCGATGAAGCCACGATCAAAGTTCAGGCCGGCCATGGTGGGCGCGGTGCGGTGAGCTTTCGTCGCGAGAAATTCATTCCCTTTGGCGGGCCCGATGGGGGCGACGGCGGCCAAGGGGCGGACATCTATCTGATTGCCGCCGCGGGTATCAACACGCTCGCGGACTTCCGTTTTCAGCGTAGTTTCAAAGCGCCATCGGGGGTGGCCGGCTCGGGTAACGACTGCACCGGTGCGGCGGGGGAGGATCTCGAGGTCAAAGTACCCGTCGGCACTGTTGTGTTCGACGAGGACACCCAGGAACAGATGGGCGATCTGACGGAAGTGGGTCAGCGACTGCTCGTCGCCAAGGGTGGCAAAGGAGGCTGGGGTAACGCCCGCTTCAAGAGCAGCACCAATCGCGCGCCGCGGAAGGCGATGCCGGGGTTGCCCGGTGAGGCGCGGCAACTGCGGCTCGAACTGAAGGTGCTGGCGGATGTGGGTCTGCTCGGTCTGCCGAATGCCGGCAAGTCGACGCTCATTCGCTCCGTTTCAGCAGCACGGCCCAAGGTGGCTGATTACCCCTTCACGACGTTGCATCCTAATCTCGGCGTCGTTTCCGTAGGGTCCGAGCGCAGCTTCGTGATGGCCGACATTCCCGGGTTGATCGAGGGTGCTGCGGAAGGTGCGGGGCTCGGCATTCGCTTCCTCAAGCACCTGCAGCGCACGCGGCTGCTGCTGCACGTGATCGATATCGCGCCGCTGGATGAGGCGGTCGATCCGGTGAAGGATGCGCGGGCGATCGTCGGTGAGCTCAAGAAATTCAGTCCTGAGCTCGCTTCCAAGGAGCGGTGGCTCGTGCTGAACAAGCTCGATCTGATGGCCGACGATGAAGCTGATAAACGGTGTAAGGACATCGTGCGGCGGTTGCGCTTCAAGGGGCCGGTGTTTCGGATTTCCGGTCTCGCGCATCGCGGGACGGAGCAGCTTGCGCAGGCCTGTATGAGCCGGCTGGAGGAAATCGATCGCGCGGCGGCAGCATCGGCTTGATTTGAGTGCTGTCTGCCTGTTGGCCGGGAGAGGGGGCGCTGCAGGCTCATTCGGGCCTGCAAAATGAAAAGGCCGGGCGAACCCGGCCTTTTTCCAAACTCACATGCAGCGCTCTATCAGCCCAGCGCTTTCACCGCCGCGTTCAGCTGGCTCTTGTGACGAGCGGCCTTGTTACGGTGAATGATGCCCTTGTTGACCATGGAGTCGATCACGGGCACGGCAGCTTTCAGGTTCGCTACCGCCTCTTCCTTGCTGCCGGCCTCAGTGGCGGCAACGACGCGCTTGATGGCAGTGCGCAGCTTGGAGCGTGCGGCCACATTGTGGGCGCGCCGCTTGACGGTCTGGCGGGCTCGCTTCTCGGCTGACTTGATGTTCGCCACGGTTCTAGGCTTCCGGAAAAGAGGCCGCGCATTCTGCCGATGCGAGCGGGGCAAGGCAAGAGAGAAACGGCTTTCGGGCGGCTGGCGACTGGCTGCTGGCCAGAACAGGGCAAAGAGCGGTTTCTCTGGCCAGTCGCCGACAAGCCAGCAGCCATTCTTGGCCCCTCTCCCGTACCATGCGCGCCCCATGCACATCCCCTTCGTCTCGCCGCGCGGCACTAATCGCACAACATGAATCGCGCGTTTTTTCGCAGCACCGCCGTCGTCGGTGTGACCACTTTGCTCTCGCGCATCACGGGTCTGGTGCGCGACATGGTGTTCACCCGCATGTTTCCCACGAGCACCGGTGTGCTCGATGCGTTCCTGGTGGCGTACCAGATCCCGAACTACCTGCGCCGGCTGTTCGCGGAGGGCGCGTTCTCGCAGGCCTTCGTGCCCGTGGCATCCGAATATCGCGCACAGAAATCGCAGGATGAAGTGCGGGAACTCGTCAGCAGCGTTGCGGGCACTCTGGGCACCTTCCTCGCGATCCTGTCCGTGCTTGGCGTGCTCATCGCGCCCGTCATCGTGTGGATTTTCGCGCCGGGTATGGGGCTGCGCGCCGACAGCACGAGGTTCGATCTCACGGTTGAAGTGCTGCGCTGGACGTTCCCGTATCTGCTGTTTATTTCCCTGACGGCGCTCGCAGGCGGTGTGCTCAACAGCTACGACCGATTTGCGATCCCGGCGTTTGCATCGGTGCTGCTCAACGTCGTGTTGATCGTTTTTGCAGCCTGGATCTCGCCGCATTTCAGCAATCCCGCCGTTGTCTTGGCGATTGGCGTTTTCGTGGGTGGCGTGCTGCAGCTCGCGATCCATCTGCCGACGATGCATCGCCTCGGATTGCTGCGCATGCCCAAATTGCGCCCGAAGCACGAAGGCGTGAAGCGCATCATGACGCTCATGGGCCCAGCGATCCTAGGCTCGTCGATGGGCCAGCTCGCCGTGACGCTGAACTCGATCGTCGCGTCCTTCTTCGCCACCGGCAGTTATGCGTGGCTCTACTGCGCCGATCGTCTCGTTGAATTCCCGCTCGGCGTGTTCGCCATCGCGCTGGGTACCGTCATCCTGCCGTCGTTGTCCGCGCATCACGCGCAGGCGTCGCCCGAGCGTTTCACCGCGATGATGGAAT
>CBJNAT010000480.1:0-3555 GCA_966434585.1 uncultured Gammaproteobacteria bacterium
TACTACCACGTGATTGCTCGGTGTGTGCGCCGCGCATGGCTGTGGGGAGTGGATGAGTACGCCGGCCGTGACTACTCGCACCGCAAGCAGTGGGTGCTGGAGCGCTTGAACCAGCTATGCGGTGTCTTCGCGATCGACGTGTGTGCCTATGCGGTGATGAGCAATCACTATCATCTGGTGCTGCACGTGGCGCAGGCTCGAGCGGCGGCATGGTCCGATCGAGAGGTGATCGAGCGGTGGTCACAGCTCTTCTCGAAGCCGCCCGCGATCCAACGCTGGGAGCAGGGCGAGTGCAGCGCGGTCGAGCGTGCGTTGGCTGTTCGACTCATCGAGAGCTGGCGGCGACGGCTGATGGATGTCAGCTGGTTCATGCGCTGTCTGAATGAGCATCTCGCGCGTCGCGCCAACCAAGAGGACGGCTGCACTGGGCGGTTCTGGGAAGGGCGCTTCAGATCGCAGGCGCTGCTCGATGAGGCGGGGTTGCTCACCGCGATGGTGTACGTCGATCTAAATCCCATCCGCGCGGGCATTGCGAAGACGCCGGAAGAATCATCTTTCACCTCAATTTACGAGCGCATACGACAGCTGCGTGCCACCACACGCGCTCGATCGAACCGTCGAGTGACCTCAGCGCCCGTTACATTGCTGCCGTTCCGAGAAGACGCGCGGGATGACGCGCACACCATTCCATTCTCCCTGCACGAATACCTGTCGCTCGTTGATTGGACAGGTCGGGCTCGATCTCCGGGCAAGCGCGGCGCCATCGAACAGAGCCAGCCTGCGATCGCGCAGCGTCTACACATCGACACGCAAGCTTGGTTAGGTGCGATGCAGCCGAGCGGCAACGTATTCGGTCGCGCGCTCGGGCGGCTCAATCACTTGCAGTTGCACGCGAAAGTGCTTGGACAGCGGTGGATTCGAGGGCTGCGCCAAGCCGAGCGTCTGTATCGCCCGATCTAGCTCATCACGAGCTTTTTCACTCTGGCATTGGGGCGCCTAGGCACGTGAATGCAGGCGCCTCAAGTGGCCCACCTCGCATGCGGTCCCACCGCTCCAGGTCCCGGCACTCGCGTTCGAGAAGGATGAGCTGAGCAATCGCGGTGATGTCGGCAGCCTCGAAGACGTGCTGCCGCTTCCTGCGTCTTTGACAGCGCGGGCTTCTTCGGATGGGATGTCGGAATGCCCGTGCCGGCATCGATTTCGGATTCGCACGCGGTGTTCGAAGTGGCGACCGGATCGAAACTCATCATTCGCCATCGGAGCGATCCGCAACTGCCGCCCGCGTACTTCGAGTGGCCCGGTGCGCGCGAGACCATTCTCGGCGTAGACACTGAAGCGAATCTCGAAACACTGCTCGAGGATCTCGGTCGAGATCGTCAGATCCGCCGTGACTGCGATGGGACTGCGCATTTCCTCGCAGATGATGGCACGCCGCTCGGCCTGCGTGTGTGGCGTAAACGCGAGGTGCATGGCGTTCCCGATCCCGTGAATGCACCGGGCACCATTCAGCGCATGAATCGGCTGCGCCAATGGCGCACGCGCGCCCGGCCGAAAGCGCTGGCTCACATCGTGTTCTTCGTCGAAGACTATGTCGCGAGCAAGGAGTTCTATTGCGAGCGACTCGGCTTCCGCTACGTGGATCACTCGCGTGGCCTGGGTGCGTTCCTGCGTGCCGACGGCACATTCGAGCATCACACGATCTTTCTCGCCAACTGTCACTTGCCTGTCGCGCCGGGGAAGCCCGGCTTCATGCACATCGCGTTCAGCGTTGAAGACATCGACGAGCTGATGGCCGGCGTGCATTACATGGAGGGCAAGGGTTGGAAGAACGACACTCGCAATACGGGCGGCGGCTTGTGTCGACACCGCATTTCCTCGGCGCTGTATTCCTACTTGGCCATCCCGGGTTTTGGTGAAGCGGAATACAACGCCGATACCGATTACCTCGATGACGGCTGGATTCCCCGCGTATGGGACTGGAAGTTCAGATCGCTGCTGTGGGCGACCAAGACGCTCGACTTCTTCAAATACGACGGCAAATGGGACGTGGATTACGACCCCGACGGTGCGTCGTTGGAGCCGTTCCGAAAAACGCCAGTGAAGAAGCAGAAAGACATCGCAGCGTGAGATTCCCATTTGACAGCCATGAGCATGCAGCCATGAAGCAAGTACATCGCGTGTTGATTGTCGGCGCTGGCATCGGCGGACTCACGGCGGCAGTCGCGTTGCGGCGTGTCGGCGTCGATGTCGATGTGGTGGAGGAGCGCTTGAAAGGCGGCGCCGTCTATCACGTGGGCATCATCTTGCAGGCGAACGTACTGCACGCCCTCGAATCGCTGGATCTTGCGCAAGGGGTGATTGCGGCGGGATTTTCCAGCAAAGGCTTGCGTTACGTGGATGCAAGAACGGGAGCGTTGCTCGATGAGCGGCCTTCGATTCAAGCGTCAGGTTTCGAGCACCTGCCGGATCTGGGCATTGCCAGACCTGCGCTGCACGACGTGCTCGATCGCGCCGCTCGGGAAAACGGTGCGATGATTCGCCTTGGAGTCACCTATCAATCGCTCACGCCGGATGACCGGGGCGTCGATGTCACGCTCACGGACGGCACTACGGCTCGATACGATCTGGTGCTTGCGGCCGATGGCGCTTACTCGCGCACGCGTCGCCTGCTCTTCGGCGAGAAGTGGCCGAACCGCTTCACGGGGCAGTCAGTCTGGCGCTACAACTTGCCGCGTCCGAGGGGTCTCGATTGGGCGGTCATGTACGAAGGCATTCGTGGCCGCAAGGCGGGCGTCATGCCGCTCAGCAACGATTCGATGTACGTGCTGTTGACGAGCGAAGAACCCGGCAACCCACGCATGCCGCCCGAACGGCTGGCAAGTCTGTTTCGCGAGCGGTTGGCAGACTTCGGCGGCCTCATCGCCGAAATGCGCGATTCGATCGTGGACTCGAAGCTGGTGGTGCATCGGCCGCTGGAGGGTGTGTTCGTCCGAGATCCGTGGTACGTCGGTCGCGTTTTGTTGATCGGCGATGCGGTTCATACGCCGACGCCGCATCTCGCAATGGGTGCGGGCATGGCGATCGAAGATGCCGTCGTGCTGGCGCAATTGATCGAGGCCGGCCATTCGCTCGAAGCGCTGCTGCCGATGTTCATGCAACGCCGCTTCGATCGGTGCCGCGAGATCTGGGAAGCGTCTGTGCAGATGGGGGAGTGGGAGATGAATCCCGTGCCGGAAGCGAACGTTCCCGCGCTGGCTCGTCGCGTGCAACGTTTGTTGGCGCAACCGTTGTAGCAAGGTACAGTGCGGCCTCCCTGTGATCGCTCCATGCGATCACGGGGAGAGGCAGCATGAACTTTCAGCAGTTCGATCTAAATCTGCTGGTGGCGCTCGATGCGCTGCTACAAGAACGAAGCATCACTGCAGCGGGCCGCAAGGTCTTCCTGTCCCAGTCTGCAATGAGCGGCGCGCTGGCGCGCCTGCGCGAGTACTTTGGTGACGAACTAGGAGCAATATCTGTCGCTCGGACACGTGGTCTTACAGTTCAGCGGGGCGC
>CBJNAT010000481.1:0-3544 GCA_966434585.1 uncultured Gammaproteobacteria bacterium
TGGAAGAGGCACTTGCGCTCGCAGAGGCCAGTACCGGCGAGCGTTATCCGCAAGTGGACCTGACGGCCGGGGCCGGTCGCCAGAAGCTCGGGGCGCAGTTCCTTGGCGATTTCTCTCTGCCGCCGTTCACGTACTTCGCCTTCGGCACAGCCGTGAGCTACACGCTCGACTACACGGGCGGGGTGGCACGCGCGATCGAGCGGCAACGTGCACTCGCCGCGTACGAGCAATATCAGCTGCAGGCGGCGCGCCTGGCGGTGACGGGCAACCTCGTGCTCCGAGCGATTGAGCTCGCCGCCATTCAAGCCGAGATCCGCACCGTCGAGGAACTGCTCAACGAAGACCGCCGCAATGTCGACATGATCAAGGCCGCTTTCGAGGCGGGTTCCGTCAGCCGCCTCGATCTGCTCAGCGCACAGAATGAGCTGGCGAGCGACACGACGTTGTTGCCGCCGCTACGCCAGCAATACGCGGCGGCGCGCAACTCGCTTGCAGTGCTCGTTGGCCGTGAACCCGCCGCGAACCTGCCCGCGCAGTTCGATCTCGCAACCTTCGTTCTGCCCCAGGAACTCCCGGTGGAATTACCGTCGGAGCTCGTACATCGCCGTCCGGACATTCTGGCGGCCGAAGCACAACTGCATGCATCGACAGCCGCAGTCGGTATCGCGACCGCCAATTTGTATCCGCGAATTACGCTGAGCGCCTCGCTGGGCCAGCAAGCCGTAAAGGCGAACGATCTATTCGATGGCAACCGCGATGCGTGGTCACTCATCTCGGGTTTAACCGCGCCGATCTTTGACGGCGGTCGTTTGCGGGCCGAGCGACGTGCCGCACTGGCTGCGGTGTCGGCCGATGCCGCGCGGTATCGTCAGGTCGTCCTCGAGTCTTTCGCACAGGTGGCGAACGCACTCGAGGCGATCAATCACAGTGCTGAACTGCTCGCCGCGCAGTCGCAGGCGCTCAAGGCTGCTCAAGAGAATCTCGAGCTCACGCGCGACAGCTATCACGAAGGCAACGTCGGCGTCCTGCAGGTCCTCGACAGCGAACGCTCCTATCAGCGCGCGCGCCTGGGCTATGTCCGCGCACAGGCACAGCGGCTGCAGAACACGGCACAACTGTTCGTCGCACTCGGTCGTACCGAGTAGCGCTTCGTCGAGGTCGAGTTGCCAAGCACTTCCGCGCACGTTCCGGTACCGCATCACGGGCTGATCACGGCTTCGCTGATGATGGCGACCCTGATTCAGACGCTGGATGGCACGGTTGCGAACGTCGTCCTGCCGCACATGCAGGGATCGCTCGCGGCAACGCAGGAACAGATGTCGTGGGTGCTCACCTCGTACATCGTCGCCTCCGCGGTCATGATCCCGCTCGCGGGTTGGCTCGCTACGCGGTTCGGTCGCAAGCGGGTTCTACTCACATCCATCTTCCTGTTCACGGTCGCATCGATGCTGTGCGGACTTGCGCAAACCCTGACACAGCTCGTGCTCTTCCGCTTTCTGCAAGGTCTTGCGGGCGCGGCGCTCGTGCCGATGTCGCAAGCCACGTTGCTCGACATCAACCCGCCGGAAAAGCTGCCGCGCGCGATGTCGATCTGGGTCATCGGGGTCGCAGTCGGACCGATCATCGGTCCCGCACTGGGCGCGTGGCTCACCGAGCACCTCACCTGGCGCTGGGTGTTCTACATCAACTTGCCTATTGGAATCCTCTGCTTCTTCGGGCTGTATAGCTTCATGCCCGAAAGCCAAACGAGCCGCCATCGCTTCGACGTGTTCGGCTTTGCCACCCTCGGTATCGCAATCGTGGCGCTACAACTGATGCTCGATCGGGGACAGTCGAAGGACTGGTTCGACTCGACAGAGATCTGGATCGAAGCGACCTGCGGACTACTCGCCGCGTATCTATTCGTGGTGCATACGGCCACCGCGCGCGACCCGTTCATTCATCCTCGCATGTTCAAGGACGTCAATTTCGCGACGGGCAACTTCTTCATTTTCGTAATCGGCGGACTGCTGTTTGCGCCGCTCGCGCTGCTGCCTACGCTCTTTCAGGGACTGCTCCATTACCCCGTGCTGACCGCCGGACTGCTGATGGTGCCGCGCGGCCTCGGCACCATCGCGGCGCAGCTCGTGTTGCGGCGGCTGATGAAGTACTTCGATCCTCGACTGATCATCGCGATGGGTTTCGGCATCATCTCGCTCGCGTTGTGGGACATGTCACGCTTCTTCCTGCAGATGGATCAACAGCCGGCGATCTGGTCGGGAGCCTTGCAGGGCATCGGCACCGGGCTCGTGTTTGTGCCGCTGACCGTCATGGCGTTCGGCACGTTACCTGCGCAGTACCGTAACGAAGGTACCGCCCTCTTCAGTCTCTTGCGCAATCTGGGCAGCAGTATCGGCATTGCGGGCGTGCAAGCCTTGTTCGTTCGGAACACGCAGCTGATGCATTCCCGACTGGCCGAACACGTGACCCCGTTCGCGGATCACCTGTCCGATCTCAGCACGACGACCGCGCTCGCGACCATGGATAGCCGCATCACGGAGCAGGCCACCATGATGGCCTACAACAACGTCTTCAAATTCATGTTCGTCCTGAGCCTCGTTTGCGTGCCGCTCGTCGTGTTGTTTCGAAAAGTCCGCGCGGCAGAAGGCGTATCGCCCGTCGCGCTGGCCGATTGACAGGCGCCCATTTGCACAACGCATGCTCTGTTTGCGCGCTGTCGCGCACTCGCCACAGAACCCACGGTTTCATATGATCGTTGCCCGCTCGATCGCTCACCCCGCTTTTGGAGAACCCATGAAGAACAAGATCCTGGTCGCGTTGTTCGCTGCCTCGTGCTGCACCGGCGCCTACGCCGCCGACGAATACACTGTCGACCCGAGCCACACAGCCGCGACGTTCGCGTTCAAGCACTTCGGCTATTCGACCTTCCAGGGCAAGATTCCGGCACAGAGCGGCACGATCGTGCTCGACCGTGCACAGAAAACGGGCACCGTTGACATCGTTTTCAACATCAAGGACGTCGCGACCGGCGTGCCCAAGTTTGACGACCACCTGCGCAGCAAGGACTTCTTCGATGCGGAGAACAATGCGACGGCAACGTTCAAGGCGAACAAGGTCGTCTTCGCAGGCGATGCGCCAAGCTCCATTACGGGCGATCTGACCATCAAAGGCATCACCAAGCCGGTCACACTGAAGATCACGTCATTCCATTGCGCCGATCACCCGATGAAGAAAGTGCCGGCATGCGGTGCGGATGCCACGGCGCAGATCAAGCGATCCGATTTCGGACTTGATCGATACGCACCCAACGTGAGCGATGAGCTGCCGCTCACGATCGAAGTCGAAGCCGCGAAGAAGTAGGGGATCAGAACCCAGCCGCTCCTCACCTCTCCCGCTAGCGGGAGAGACCGCGCGGCCCGCGGCCGCGAATTGCTCCGGAACGCGCGGTCCCTCCCTAAAGAAAAGTGCACTGCCGCCGATCAAGAACTTACCCGGATCAACAGCCTCATACGAGCACTCAGCGCAGTTCCAGCTGCCCCATGAA
>CBJNAT010000482.1:0-3515 GCA_966434585.1 uncultured Gammaproteobacteria bacterium
GTTTCGATTCGCTCGCACGCCACTGGCAGCAGACCGATGCGGCACTCATCCGACACGGCACGGGCTATGCGGGTGCAACTGCGGACGCATATGCGCGCGCACTTGCGGATGCAGCTGCGGGCGCAGATGCGGACGGACATGCAACCGAACATGCCATCCACAACCACAACCACACCTCCGGAAGTAGGAAGAAGACGCCTACGAGAGGGGAGATAGTGCTCTTAGAGGGCGGTGCCGGGAGCAAAAACCATGGGTGATCTGCTCGCTCCATCCGCCCCTCTCGACAGCGCTCTTGGGTTCGCCAGCCGCATCCGGATTGGTACATGGGAACGGGGGCACCGCTTTCATCAGCGCGACGGTTTGCGGGCATTCGAGCGCCGGGAGTCGCTCTCGGTGGCTTGTTTTCCAGTGTTTCGCGCCTGTGGCGATCGAGCTGCGCGCGCGACGCGGATTTGCGAGCACGACCGATCAGCGCTCGCGGCGCACTTGGATGGTGCACAGGCCTCGATGAGCCTTCCGGGCGCTCCGAGAGTCGAGTTTCCTGGCCAGCTATACGGAAATCCTATCTGCATTCGGCTGGGCGACGGCCTGCGATTTCAGTCGCTTGCAGGTGCGCTTTTCGGGCATACGAATACATTTGATTACCGTATACGGAGGGCCTACCCTTGGACACACTCGATTTGCCGGAGAGTGAAGACATGGGCGGGAGCATGGGACGACCGAAGCGAGTCGCGTTCTACCTGCGAGTCAGCACGAGCGGGCAGACGGTCGAGAATCAGCGCGCGGACCTTGAGCGCGTCGCTGAGCAGCGCAATTGGGAGATCGTCGGCGAGTACGTCGACCATGGCATCAGCGGGACTCGAGGCCGCGATAAGCGCCCGGCGTTCGATCGCCTGTGGACCGATGCCGCGCGCGGCAAGCTCGACCTTATCGCCGCATGGTCCATCGATCGCGTTGGACGCAGCCTTGCTCATCTCGTCGAGTTCATGGACGAGCTCAGGCAACAGGGCGTCGGCATCTACCTGCATCAGCAGCAGGTTGACACCAGCACGGCAGCAGGCCGCGCGTTCTTGCAGATGGCTGCCGTGTTCGCCGAGTTCGAGCGTTCGATCATCGTCGAGCGCATCAACGCGGGCTTGGCGCGCGCGCGAAAGCAAGGCAAGCAGCTGGGCCGGCCACCTGTCGGCGGCAAGGTTGAGGCTCGCATCCACGCGTTGCGCGCGCAGGGCTGGGGCAAGCTGCGCATCGCGCGTGAGCTTGGCATCGGCACTTCTACCGTGCAGCGCGTGCTCGCCTGATCCATTCCGTTCCGCTTTCGCTGAGGTGCTCGCATGAGCACTTCGGCGCTCCAGTTCGATCTGCCGGATAGCCCGCTCGACGCGATACGAGCGGCACAGGGACGCGCAGAGCTTCGGGCGTACAGCGTGAGGCCATCGAGCAGATCGCTGCTGCCCTTGCGGATGGCTGCGTGCCGCTGCTCGTTCTGGCCACAGGCTCAGGCAAGACGGTCGTCGCGGCCGAGTTGATCGCGCGCCGAGTGCATGCAGGCGAGCGAGTTTGGTTCCTGGCGCCGCGGCGCGAACTCGTCACGCAGGCATCCCGGCAGCTCACGCGTGCGGGCATCCGGCACGGCGTAGTGCAGGCGGGCCACGAGCACCTGCGCGATCCGTTCGCGATGGTGCAGGTTCTTTCGATCGACACGGTGCTTGCCCGCATGGTGCGTCGACAGCGGCTCACGCTGCCCGATCCCGCGCTGATCGTCATCGACGAGGCGCACTTGGCGATCACACGGCGCCGCACTGATCTGCTCGCACGTTGGCCGCAGGCTCAGCTTGTTGGACTGACCGCCACCCCGACCCGCAAGGATGGCCGCGCACTCGGCGTGTTGTTCGATCGGCTAATTGAGCCCACCACGGTCGCTCAGCTGACTGCAGAGGGTTGGCTGTGTGCCGCGCGGTACTACGCGCCGAGCACGATCGACACGGCGCGACTTCGCACGGTCGCAGGTGAGTTCCACGCGGGCGATGTTGATCGCGAGATGAACCGCCCGCAGCTGATCGGCGATGTGGTGGAGCACTGGCACAGGCACGCGGCGGATCGTCGCACTGTGGTGTTCTGCGCATCGATCGCGCACAGCGTTGCGATGGCAGAGGCGTTCCTTCGTGCTGGCGTTGCAGCCGAGCACGTGGATGCAGGCACGCCGCAGCACGAGCGCGATGCGACGTTCGCGCGGTTCAGCGCTGGCACCACGCAGGTGCTGTCCAATTGCACATTGGCGTCGTACGGCTTCGACCTGCCCGAGCTTTCGTGCGTGGTGCTCGCGCGGCCCACGCGTTCCCTCATGCTGTTTCTGCAGATGCTCGGCCGTGGTCTGCGCCCGGCAGATGGCAAGCGCGATTGCCTCGTGCTCGATCACGCCGGCAACGTGCATCGACACGGCTTCGCGGCCGATCCGCGGGCGTGGACGCTGGACGGCGAGCGTGCGCTCGTCGATAGCGATTCCGCCACGCGGCCGCGTAGCGAGGGCAAGCACGTGACGTGCCCCGAGTGTCGCGCGGTGTACACGGGTTCGCGCACCTGCATCGAGTGCGGCTACACGATTCCGACCCGCGGCCGCGAAGTTCAACTGCTCGACGGTCAGCTGATCGAGATTGGCGAGCACTTGGAGCCCGCGGATGCCGATCGCTTGACGTTCTTCCTGGAGCTCCGCGGCTACGCACACGAGCGCGGCTACAAGGTCGGTTGGGCTGCTCATCAGTACCGCGAGCGTCATGGCGCATGGCCGCCGTTCGCGTGGGCACATCTGCCGGCAGCGATGCCCACCGCCGCGACGCGAGGTTGGATCAAGTCGCGACAGATCGCGTTCGCACGTGCGCGTGCTGGAGGTGCGTATGCACGCGGCTGAGCACACCGAGCTACCTGAGCGCATCCGCACGCTGGCTCAGCAGGGTCTGAAGCCGCGCGACATCAGTGCGCTGCTCAACGTTCACCCGCAGATCGTCATGCGCACGCTTGGGCTGTGCGAGCGCACGGGCATTCCCGCGCAGTTTTGCACTTGCACGGGACCGCACGAGGTGAGCGATGCCTGTGGCCATTGCCACCGCACACGGCTTTGAGCGCGCATCCGAGCGTCGAGTACTTCGACGACGATCGCCGCTGCATCGGCCGTTTCGCCGCACTCGTTGCCCGCGTTCGCGACGTCGACGGCTCACCCATCACGGCGCACGTGACGTACATCGGGCGCGATGGCCGCAAGGCTGCTGTGCCCGCACCTCGCAAGCTGCTCGGCCCCGTTCACGGTCGCACTGCACCGGCCGTGCAGCTCATGCGCGTTCGCGATGGTGTGCTCGGCGTGGCCGAGGGCATCGAGACAGCGCTGTCTGCATCGATCCTGCACGGCGTGCCCGTGTGGGCGTGCTTGAGCACCTCGCTGCTCGCGCGCTTCGTGCCGCCGCCGCACGTGAAGCGACTGATCGTGTTCGGCGATCGCGACGACGCAGGAGAGCAAGCCGTCG
>CBJNAT010000483.1:0-3473 GCA_966434585.1 uncultured Gammaproteobacteria bacterium
ATGTTGCGCTCCACGACGCGAGTCATGGCGGGATTGTGATGGGACGAACGCGGGCTCACGGGTCGCATCCTCGAATCTGAGAGTGACGACCAGAAACCGCGCTCGACCGACGGGCGTTCCCGCATCACACCCCAACTTTGAAGTCGATCCCCTGCGCGAGGGGTAGTTGCCGACTCCAGTTGATGGTGTTGGTCTGACGCCGCATGTACGCCCGCCACGAGTCGGAGCCGGATTCGCGCCCGCCCCCCGTGTCCTTCTCGCCCCCGAACGCACCCCCGATCTCCGCGCCCGAGGTGCCGATGTTCACGTTGGCGATGCCGCAATCGCTGCCGACAGCCGACAAGAAGCGCTCAGCATGCTGTAGGCGGTCCGTGAAAATGGCCGATGAAAGTCCGTGCTGCGAAGTGTTTTGAAGCGCAATCGCCTCATCGAGCGAATCGAAGCGAATGAGATAGAGAATCGGCGCGAACGTTTCCCGCTGCACGATGGGCCAGTGGTTTTGCGCTCTGATGATCGCGGGGCGAACGAAGAACCCAGGACCCTCGATACGCTCGCCGCCGCACAAAACGTTGCCCCCCTGCGCACGCGCTTTATCTATCGCCTGCAGATAGTTCTTTACTGAGTTCTCATCGATCAGCGGCCCCATCAACGTGCCGCCTTCCAGCGGATCGCCGATCCGTACTTGCGAGTACGCGCGCAGCAGACGAGCTTCGAGTTCCTCGGCACGCGTTGCGTGTACGAAGACGCGCCGCGTCGTCGTGCACCGCTGTCCCGCCGTACCGACCGCGCCGAAAACGATCGATGGCACCGCCAGATCGAGATCGGCAAACTCATCGACGATGATGGCGTTGTTGCCGCCCAGCTCGAGCAGGCTCTTGCCCAAGCGCTGGGCGACGCGTGCGGCCACTTGTCTGCCCACCGGGGTGGAGCCGGTGAAGGACACGAGATCCACACGCCGATCCTCGACGAGGTGTTCCGCGACGGACTGCTCGTCGGTGATCAAGAGCTGAAAGATCCGCGGAGTGCCCGTGCGCTCGAGGACGCGATTGACGATGTGTTGTACGGCAATCGCACACAGCGGTGTCTTCGGGGAGGGCTTCCAAATGCACGCGTTGCCGCACACCGCTGCAAGAAAGGCATTCCACGACCACACGGCTACAGGAAAGTTGAAGGCACTGATGATTCCGACCACACCGAGCGGATGCCATTGCTCGTACATGCGGTGATGCGGCCGTTCCGAATGCATCGTGTGTCCGTACAGCATTCTCGACTGCCCCACGGCGAAGTCTGCGATGTCGATCATCTCCTGCACTTCGCCTTCGCCTTCAGGTTTGATCTTGCCGGTCTCGAGGCTCACCAACGTGCCGAGCGCATCCTTGTGCCGCCGCAGCTCGTGACCGATCTGGCGAATGATCTCGCCGCGTTGTGGAGCCGGCACCTCGCGCCAGAGCGCAAACGCAGCACGAGACGATTCGATCACGTTCTGCAGGTCCCGCAGGCCCGCGCCCTGTACTCGTCCGAGAACCTGTCCGTTGCTGGGATTGATGGATTCGATGACACCGGTGTCGCGCGGCGCAAGCCAGCCATCTTTTGACCACACACCCGGGTGGACCGTGCCCAGCAGCGAATCGAGCCCGAGCTCTATGAATGGGTCTTTCATGATTCGACTCCTGCAGCACGCTGGTGACCCGTGCGACCGCTCACGATCATTTGGGCAGACACTTCTTTGCTGCCTCCGTTCGCGTAGTGCCGGCCGAAGCGATTCGCGAGCACGTCGATGAGGCTGAAGTCCTCTTGACGCACGAAGCCGCGATGGCGATCCATTCGGTCCATGACGAGATCGACCACCGCGCAGATGCCGGAGGCGGTCGTCACTTGGATGGCCGACCACAGACGGCCCGCGATGAGCTGCGGGTACACCTTGTTCACGTAGTTCTCTTCGCGCAGCTCGCCGTCCTGTTTGCCCGTCACGGCCACGTAGATGACCACCACATCCTGCAGCGTCTGCGGTACGGCGTTTTCGAGGATGCGCTTCAAGGTGTCTCGATCGTGGTTCAGCTTCAGATCGTTCATCAGCAAACGCATCTGATTGCAGTGGCCGGGGTACCGCATGGTCTTGTAATCCATGCTCTGCACGCGCGTTCCGTAAGTCTCACCCAGCGAGCCGAGACCGCCTGACGTATTGAACGCCTCATACAGCGTGCCGTCGATCTCGATCTCCTCGAGGCCCTCGAGTGGCGGCAACTCGATTCGACGGCCGTTGCTGATGGCTTCACAGGGATTGCCGTACTCGTTGATCAAACCCTCGGTGGACCAAGTGAGGGAGTACTTGAGCACATTGTTTGGATGTTGCGGCAATGCGCCCACACGCAGCTTGACCGTGCGCACCTCTTCGAAATGCTGGATCAGTTCGTTGGCGGCGACGGAGATGAACCCCGGTGCGAGTCTGCATTGCGGCACGAACGCGCGCGTCGAACCTTCTGCAATCTTGCGCACGGCTCGGGTGACCTCGACATCCTCCGTGAGATCGAAGTAATGCACATTGGCTGCTCGTGCGGCGGTCGCAACGTCCACGTTGCAGTAGTAGGGCAGGCTCGAGATCACGGCGTCCACAGGATGAGATTGCAACTGCCGACCGAGGCTGCGTGCATCGCGAGCGTCCACGGCATGCGCATGCACGTTCGGAAGCTCGTGTGCTTTGATGACCGCCTCGGCGTGTGCACCGTTCAAATCGCCCAAGTGCACTTCGTACGCGCCGGATTGCGCCAGCAGTCCCGAGATGAGGGAGCCGATCTTGCCGGCGCCAAGAATCAACACTCGATGCATAACGTGCTCCGCAAAGACCCATCGTTGAGGCAATGTCTCATATCAACTCCTTATCGGTCCGAGAGGTGCCGTCGCTTGCGTCGAAAGGCTTGGATGCTACGATCCCTCCATGACACGCAATCCGCATTTGGTCGAATGGCACCCCACGAGCTGGCAGGGCAAGCCCGCACAACAGCAACCTGTATACGCTGATGCTGCCGCGTTGCATGGGGCAGTCGCCTCGTTGTCGCGGCTGCCGCCGCTGGTGGTTTCGTGGGAAATCGAAGCGCTCAAGTCGCAGATCGCGGCGGCGCAGCGCGGCGAGCGCTTCGTTTTGCAGGGTGGCGACTGCGCCGAGACGCTCGAGGAATGCGAATCGGATCAGATCGCGAAGAAGCTGAAGATCCTGCTGCAGATGAGTCTCGTGCTCGTGTACGGGCTCAAGAAGCCCGTGATCCGCATCGGCCGCATGGCGGGACAGTATGCAAAGCCGCGCTCGGCGGATATGGAAACGCGCAACGGCGTCACCTTGCCCAGCTATCGAGGCGATCTGGTGAACCGTCCGGGTTTCACGGCAGCCGAGCGGGAGCCCGATCCGCAGTTGTTGTTGCGCGGCTACGAACGGGCGGCGTTGACGCTGAATTTCGTGCGCGCGCTCATCGACGGCG
>CBJNAT010000484.1:0-3453 GCA_966434585.1 uncultured Gammaproteobacteria bacterium
TATCTCAATAGGCAACGTCAACGAAAGCGGCTTGAGAACAGGCTACGGGCCATGGGCTACAGCCAGAACGCCTTCTTGGGTCGTATCCCCTTAATCCGTAACCTGCTCCTCATGGCTCAGCGCGGTGCCATTCGAATCGCGCCGTCCAAGCGCAGGTGCGCACCATTGAAGTAACTGTTTTCTACGATGTGGACGGCCAAGTTCGCATACTCGTCCGGATTGCCCAAGCGCTTCGGGAAGGGCACCGACGCAGCGAGCGCAGCTTTGACGCCCTCCGGCGCCGAGGCCATGAGCGGCGTGCTGAATATGCCGGGCATAATCGTGTTCACGCGGATGCCGTCGTTCATGAAATCGCGCGCGATGGGCAACGTCATACCGACGATCCCGCCCTTCGATGCCGAATAAGCGGCCTGCCCTATCTGGCCGTCCTCGGCCGCGACGGAAGCGGTGTTGATGATTACGCCGCGTTCGCCACCCGATTGCGGCTCGATGGTCAGCATTCCAACGGCCGATTTCGCTATACAGCGAAACGTGCCGAGCAGATTCACCTGGATCACGCGATTGAAATCGGCCAGCGGGTAGTGAGCTATCTCACCCGTTTGCTTGTTGCGGAACGCAGTCTTAGCAGCGCCACCGATGCCCGCACAGTTCACCAGGATGCGCTCCTGACCATGCTTCGCTCTGGCCTTGGCGAAGCCGCCATCCACGCTCGTATCGGAGGTAACGTCGACAGTGCAGAACACGCCGCCGATCTCCTCGGCCAATGCCTCACCTCGCGCTGCGTTCAAGTCGAACAGCGCGACTTTGACGCCCTTTCTCGCAAGCGCGCGTGCCGTTGCCTCTCCGAGCCCGGACGCTCCGCCCGTGACCACCGCCGCTACCGATGAATCGAGTTCCACCGTACACCCTTGCTTGCTTGGACGCCGCCAGCATACATCCGAAACCATACCCCTTAAACGGGTACCTGAATATTCACAACCCTGCACCGAGGCTCTCTATTGAAAGTCAGCGAAGGCGCGTGCGATCCTTATATTGAGGTACTTCATTGATCCACCTTCGCCGCAGTCCTCCTCATCCGGCCGACCCCTAACCGACAACCGCCCTCTTTCCGAGCACACCCATCATGTCATCCGTAGGCACCGCGATCCGTGGCGTACTCGCAGTCGAGCCGAACGCGCAGGCGCTGGAGTTCGACGGGCGATGGACCTCCTGGGGCGAGTTGGATGCACAGGTCCGCGCCATTGAAAACTCCATCAAGGCGGCAGGTCTCGGCGCAGGTGCTCGCGTGGGCATTCTGTTGCGGAACCGTCCGCTACACGTGGCGGCCGCCCTCGAGGCAATCGTCTCCAATCGTTGTTTGGTGACGCTCAACCCGATTTTGCCCGACGACAAACTGCGCGAGGATCTTGCGACGTTGCAGTTGCCGCTCGTGGTGGGCGAACGCAGCGATGTGGAGCGGCCTGGCGTGCTCGACACACTGCGCAGCGTGGGCAGCGCGGTCATCGCGCTGGATGATCGACCGGCGCTGCTGCCGGGCTTCGAGAAGCCCAACGGCGCGCAGGTGCGATGCGAGCAACCGGACGTGATCATCGAGATGTTGAGCAGCGGCACGACCGGCAAACCCAAACGCATCCCGTTGCACACCAAAGCTTTCGAGCGCGGCTTTGCCGCTGGCAACGCCTACGAGAAGGGACGGGACGGCATTGAGGCGCCGCGCCTGCGTTCGGGCGTAGTTTTCCTGATGCTGCCGCTCACGCACATCGGCGGTTTGTGGGGTGTGGTTCAGTGGGCGACGAGCGGCCGTAAGGCCTGCCTGATGGAGAAATTCAGATTGAACGAATGGCGTGAAGCGGTCATTCGCCATCGACCCAAGCTCATGGCCGGACCGCCGGCGATGCTGCGCATGATTCTCGATGCGCACCTGCCGCAAGCAGATCTCGCCAGCATCATCGCAATCCGCACCGGAACGGCGCCCCTCGATCCTGCCATCGTGGATGAGTTCTACACGCGCTACGGCATCCCTGTTTTGCAGAACTATGGAGCAACTGAGTTCGCGGGCAGCGTCGCGGGTTGGAGCACGGAGGACTTTCGTCAATACCGTGAAAGCAAGCGCGGCTCGGTGGGCCGAGTGCAACGCGGCGTCGAGGCACGCATCGTCGATGCCGAGACTTTAGAGCCGTTGGCATCGGGCCTCGAAGGTTTGCTGGAATTGCGCGGTCCACAGCTCGGCAGAGAGCACTGGCTGCGTACGACGGACCGCGCAGTGTTGGATGGGGACGGCTTTCTCTACATCAAAGGCCGCGCCGATAACGCAATTCTGCGCGGCGGTTTCAAGGTGCACCCGGACGACGTCGTGCGGGTGTTGGAGTCCCATCCATCCATTCGCGAGGCGTGCGTCGTCGGAATCAAGGATGCACGATTGGGTGAAGTGCCTGTGGCCGCCCTTATCGCCCGCCCTGATGTGTCGCTGCCGTCGGCCGAAGAGCTGACTCGTTATCTGCGCGAACGGCTCACCGCGTATCAGGTCCCGGTGCAGTTGAAGTTCGTCGACGAGTTGCCGCGCACGCCCTCGATGAAGCCCAGTCAGCCGGCCGTTCGTTCTTTGTTCGCCTGAACGCCGGTGTCGCTCTAGCCCGCTCCATACCGTTGGCTGTATTGAGTTAACCATTTGCTATTGAGTGAATCGATGCAGCCCGCCGCAGCACAACCCCCTCGAGCCCCGTATGGCGCTTCGCCTTTGCGAGTCCCCGGCTCCATCAGGCGCACCTCGTCTATCGACACCAGCTGGCCGCAGGGTCGAAATGCCCCCATGCAGATGCACGGTCACGCACGTGATCTTCATACCCCGCAGAGCGGCGACACCGGGCAGGTCGTTGCCGAAAGCCGCATCGACGCGCTCTTATCGCCGCGGCGCGAAGTCCTCTCAATTAGCTCATCGCCGCTAGTAACAGGTGTGGAGAAGCTAGTGGGCGCGCGCGGCGGCGGTCATCTGCGCGCCGCGATTGCGAACGCGCTACCTCAAGAGCGTGCAGCAGGCACTCCGCTGCATCTGCTGCTGGACGACCTTGCCGGCGCGAGCCTAGTTGCCGGTTGGGCGTGGACCCGCTGGATCGACAATCTGGATGAAATGATTCGCAACAGCGAGGCCAAGTCTGTGGCCGGCCGCAACGGGCACATGGAAGGTGTGTGCACGGGCTTTAGCCCCGGCTCTTCCGCACTGCGAGCAGACGGCACGGCCATCCCCACGCACAGCTGCGCGCCGGTGCCACCCCTGCCAAACCCGGAGGATCCGCAGGGCTGGCACGAGCTCACAAAGCAAACAGGCGTCGGCATGCGGCGCGCGCGACGACTCGATGTGTGGCTCGATGATGTCGTGCGCATCGACGTCGGCTTTCAGGACAGCGCGACTGCGCCGCAAGGCGGGCGAGTTGCGAGTCACGAGTATCACGTGAC
>CBJNAT010000485.1:0-3451 GCA_966434585.1 uncultured Gammaproteobacteria bacterium
ATCCAGCCGTGCGCGACGGGGGCAATCACCAGCATGCGCATGACGCCGGACTCTTTGTCGTTCACGGTGGATAGTGCTGCGAGCATCGCGCCGAACAACAGCGTCATGCCGAGTACGCCTGGAACAAGGAACGTGCGATAGCTCGCATCGCTGGACTCCCCATGCATGGCTTCGAAGCCGCCACCGATGACGATCAACCACAGCAGCGGGCGCACCATCGACGACAACAATCGGCCACGCTGGCGTGCGAGTTTCAGCACCTCGCGCTCCAGCACCGCCAGTGTCGGTCGCGCCATGGCAATCATGCGGCTGCTCTCAAGGTCATCGGCGTGCGGTTCACCCACATGAAGACATCGTTCAAGTTTGGCCGGCGCCAACGTACCGCTCGTGCGTCGCCGGCCAGATCCGCTTGCAACGTGGCCAGCTCAGGCGGTTCGCCGCAGCAACGGAATTGAATGAAATCGCCTTCGATGAGGGCATCGCCTAACCGGGAGGCGAGACGCGCGGCCAGCTCCGTCGGAGTGTCGGTTTCCACTTCGATGATGTAGCTCGCGAGCTGTTCGACCAACTTGCGCGGCGGCCCACTGCGGACGATCCGCCCCGAGCTGATGAAAGCGACTTCATCGCAGTCGATCGCTTCCTCCAGATAATGGGTCGTCAGGAAGACAGTCATACCGAGATCGCTGCGAAGCTGCGCGATGTGCCGCCAAATCGCCCGGCGATTGGGCAAGTCGAGCCCAATGGTGGGCTCGTCGAGAAAGAGGATCTTTGGCCGATGAATGACCCCACGGGCGATGTCGAGCGCGCGCCGCATGCCCCCGGAGAGCGCTGCGACGGGCACATCCTTCTTCTCGCTCAGACCGAACAGCGTCAATAGCTCGGCACTGCGGCGCTTGATGTCGCTTCGGGAGAGGTCGTTGAGCATCCCAGCGAAGCGCAGATTTTCCGCGACCGACAGCGTGCGGTCGAGCGCGCTGTCCTGAAATACGACGCCGATGTTGGCCCGCACTTTCAGCTCGTGCGCACTGACTGCATGCTCCGCTATCCACGCCTCCCCGGAGGTGGCACGGATCAGCGTGGACAACATGTGAATCGTGCTGGTCTTGCCAGCGCCGTTTGGTCCGAGGAGCCCGAAGAACTGGCCCATGGGGATCGAGAGATTCACGCCGTCGACGGCCAGCGTGTCACCGTAGCGCTTGGTGAGACGCTCGGCTCGGATGGCGAGGGAGGCGTCGCTCATGAGAGCGCGACGGAATTGCGGTGATCGCGGAACACCAGCGGTTTCTCTGTCACGCGCCCCTGCGCTGCACGATTCACCGCTTCCTCGACGAGATGATGGTGCGGGGAGAGATCGCAAACCGGGTCGGCGTTGGCTGCATCGCCCGTCAACAAATAGGCCTGGCAGCGACAGCCGCCAAAATCTTTGGTCTTCTCGGGGCAGCTGCGGCACGGCTCTTTCATCCAGGCATCGCCGCGATAGGCATTGAAGCCGGGCGAGTCATACCAGATCCAATCGATGCTTGCCTCGCGCACAGTCGGCCACGCAAGCCCTGGTAACATGCGCGCCGCGTGACACGGCAGCGCAACACCATCCGGTGCGAGCGTGAGAAAGATCGACCCTAGACCGTTCATGCACGGCTTCGGCCGGCGCTCGAAGTAATCCGGCACGACGAAGTAGATGCGCATGCGCTCGCCGACTTTCTCGCGAAATCGTCGTGTCGTCTCCTCGGCGCGCTCGATCTGCTCGCGGCTTGGAAGCAGTTGCTCTCGGTTCAGCCAGGCCCAGCCGTAGTACTGCGAGTTGGCGAGCTCCACGTACTCGGCTTGCATCTCGAGTGCCATGTTCAAGATCTGCTCGACGTGATCGATGTTCAGTCGATGCAGGACGACGTTCAGCACCATCGGGAATTCGTAACGCTTGATGAGCGCGGCCACTTTGGCTTTGAGCTCGAACGTACGCGTGCTGCTCAGGAAATCGTTCATTTCACGAGTGCTGTCCTGAAATGACAGCTGGATGTGATCGAGACCCGCTGCCTTCAGTGTCTGCATGCGCGCCTCTGTGAGCCCGACGCCGGACGTGATGAGATTCGTGTAGAAGCCGAGCTCGTGCGCTTCCGCCACGATGAGTTCCAAGTCATCGCGCAGCAATGGCTCACCGCCGGATAGTCCGAGCTGCACGGCGCCGAGCGCACGCGCTTCGCGTAGCACGCGCAGCCATTCATCGGTATCGAGCTCGGGTCCGGTGCGATTGAGGTCAGTCGGGTTGGAGCAGTACACACAGTGCAGCGGGCATCGATAGGTCAGCTCTAGGAGCAGCCACAATGGCGGGCCCGGCTTTGCCGGCAATGCGCCTGTGTCACTCACGCTCGCACCTCCAACCATTTTTTCTCCAACGCAATGGCCACGAACGACGCGACCTCGGTCGACAACCCGGTGGCGTCGAACGCGCGCTCCAGATCGGCCACGATCTCGGCCAGCGTCCGCTCGCCATTGCACCGGCTCATGATCTCGCCCGCACTCGTGTTGAGCTTGATCATACCTTCCGGATACAGCAGCACGTAGGCGCTTTGCACGGGCTCCCATTGCAGGCGAAAGCCGCGGCCGATGCGGGGCCTCTCGAGGTCTGAACTCGCGCTCACGATGCAACTCCATACCGCTGCGCCATCGCATCGTTCATCTGCCACAGCACATCGAGCTTGAATTGGAGAATCTGAAGGGCGCGCTCCTGTGCGGCACGCGTCGTGAACGCATCCAACGTCACCGCAAGCCCAAACTCAACATCGCGCCGCGCTTGGCTCACGCGACTCTGGAAATAATGCAGGCCCGCCTGATCGATCCACGGATAGTGCTGCGGCCAGTTCGCCAAGCGTTGCTTGTGAATCTCAGGTGCGAACAGCTCCGTGAGCGACGCACACACCGCTTCCTGCCAGGGTGCGCGACGCGCGAAGTTCACGTAGGCATCGACGGCGAAACGCACGCCGGGCACTACGTCGGTCAGGCTTTCGATGTGCGATCGAGAGAGCCCCACGGCTTCCGCAAGACGCACCCAAGATTCGATGCCGCCGGGATCATCGCCATACCCATCGTGATCCAGGATGCGTTGCACCCAGTTGCGGCGCACGGCGCGATCGGCGCAGTTGGCAAGAATCGCGGCGTCTTTGATCGGGATGTTGATCTGGTAGTAGTAGCGGTTCGCCACCCAACCGCGAATTTGCTCTGGCTTGGCAGCGCCCGAATTGAGCATGACATTGAACGGGTGATGGATGTGATACGCGCGGCCTTTCTGGCGCAGCTGCGCCTCGAACTCTGGCCTGTTCCAAGCCATGTCATTCACAGCGCGAGCTCCATGCCGTCGTAGGCCACTTCGATTCCTCGCCGCGTCAGCTCGGCGCGCTCGGCGGAATCCTCATCGAGAATGGGATTCGTGTTGTTCACATGAATCAGGATCTTC
>CBJNAT010000486.1:0-3442 GCA_966434585.1 uncultured Gammaproteobacteria bacterium
AACGTATGACCGTGTGCAACATGTCCATCGAAGCCGGAGCGCGTGCCGGCATGGTGGCTCCGGACGAAACGACGTTCGCTTACCTGAAAGGACGCCGCTTCGCACCGCAGGGCGCCGATTGGGATCGTGCGGTGCAGACCTGGCGCTCGCTCCGCACCGATGCCGGAGCTCGCTTCGACAAGGCCGTGGATTTCGATGCAAGCTCGCTGGAGCCGATGATCACGTACGGCACGCATCCCGCGATGGTGATTCCGATCTCCGGACGAGTGCCGGAAAAGAGCGACGACGTCGTATTCGAGAAAGCACTCAAGTACATGGGACTGAATCGCGGTGAACCCCTTGCCGGCAAGCCGATCAATGTCGTGTTCGTCGGCAGTTGCACCAATGCGCGGCTCTCTGATCTCGAACTCGCCGCACGCGTGCTGAAGGGCCGCAAAGTGGCCAAGGGTGTCCGCATGCTCGTCGTGCCTGGCTCGCAGCGGATCAAGAAAGAGGCCGAAGCACGTGGACTCGACAAGACCTTCACGGAGGCCGGAGCCGAATGGCGCGAACCCGGCTGTTCCATGTGTCTCGGCATGAACGGCGATCTCGTCGCTGCGGGTGAGTATGCAGTCAGCACGAGCAACCGCAATTTCGAAGGTCGCCAAGGCATCGGCGCACGCACACTGCTTGCGAGTCCCGCAACAGCCGCCGCCGCTGCCGTCGCTGGCAAGCTCATCGATCCCCGCGAACTGCTTTCGGCTTAAGAATCAATGCAACCGATCAAGATCATTCGGTCTCGCACCGTCGTTCTGCCGCAATCGAACATCGATACGGATCAGATCATCCCGGCGCGCTTTCTGACCACGACGACCAAGGCGGGGCTCGGCAAGCAGTTGTTCGCCGACTGGCGCTACGACGCTCAAGGGCAGCCGAAGGCTGATTTCATCCTCAATCAGCCCCTGGCACAGGGCTGCCAAGTGTTGGTCGCGGGTCAAAACTTCGGTTGCGGCTCATCGCGCGAGCACGCACCTTGGGCGCTGTACGACTTCGGCTTCCGTGCGGTCATCAGCAGCGAGTTGGCCGACATCTTTCGCAACAACTCGTTGAAGAACGGCTTGCTGCCCATCATCGTCGACAAGCAGACGCACGAATGGCTGCTCAGCAATCCCGGCGCGGAGGTCACCGTGGATCTCGAAACCTCCACGCTCACGCTGCCAAATGGCCAGAAGGTCACGTTCCCCATTGAGGCGTTTGCACGCTACTGCCTACTCAACGGCGTCGACGAGCTCGGCTTCCTCCGTCAACAAAGCGAGGCGATTGCCCGCTACGAACAGGTGCACGCATGAGCACGCCGATCAAGGCGACGATCGTCGCGCTGCCCGGCGATGGGATCGGCCCGGAGATTGTCCGCGAAGGCGTGCGCGTCCTGCAGACCGTGGCGCAGCGCTTCGGCCATGAGTTCCAGATCGAAGAGCATCTGATTGGTGGTGCGGCGATCGATGAAACGCAATCCGCCCTGCCCGCGCCCACGGTTTCGGCGTGCGGCACTGCGGATGCGGTACTCCTCGGCGCAGTGGGCGGACCGAAGTGGTCCGACCCGAACGCAAAAGTTCGCCCTGAACAAGGTCTACTGGCACTTCGCAAAGCGCTCGCACTCTTTGCCAATCTTCGGCCCGTTTCGGTGCATCCCGATCTTCTCGATATCTCCCCGATCAAACCAGACGTCCTCAAGGGCACGGACATCATGGTGGTACGAGAACTGACAGGAGGCATTTACTTCGGGGAAAAGACACGCACTGCAGATTCGGCTAGCGACATCTGCACGTACACCGTCGAGGAGATTCAGCGCGTCACGCGGGTGGCCGGACAACTCGCACGCGGACGTCGCAAGTCCATCGTGTCCGTCGATAAAGCAAACGTGCTCGAGACATCGAGGCTGTGGCGTGCGGTCGTCGAAGAACTCCTTCGCGCTGAGTTCCCCGATGTGAAGCTTGAGCACATGTTGGTCGATGCGGCAGCAATGCATCTGATTCGTAAACCCTCATCGTTCGATGTGATGCTCACCGAGAATATGTTTGGTGACATCCTCACGGACGAAGCATCGATGCTGGCCGGTTCACTTGGGTTGCTTCCTTCTGCCTCTGTCGGCGCTGGCAAGTTGGGTATCTATGAACCCATTCATGGCTCAGCACCTGACATCGCTGGCAAAGGCATCGCTAATCCATACGCTACGATCTTGAGCGTCGCGATGCTGCTGCGTCACTCGCTCGAGTTGCACGAAGAAGCCGCGCTCGTCGAGCGTGCTGTATCGGAGGCCATCAAAAGTGGCGTGCGCACGGCCGACATTGCCGGCAAAGGCCCTTCCGTGAGCACAACGGCGGCTGCCGACGCGGTGGTGGCCCGTCTGGCTGCCTGAAAGCCTAAGTCATTGATCGCAATACAAATGTAGAACTCGACCAGTCAATAGCGGTTTTTTTTGCTCACATTCTGGGCGAGACCCGCTATGATCTTTGCCACGGCGGTACCGTTCGGTGCCGCCGCTTTCAGCCTCCAGACTCTTTCCCTGTCTCGACTCGCTACAGTCGAGGTGTCTTTGGTGGAAACGGGACTCGCGTCGGGTTAGTCCCCAAGGTCGGAGCCGGCCCTTTGCCGCGCCCGCCACGACCGTGGTCATCGTTGCCACATGCCAGGCCGGCCGAAAGCCGGCCTGTTTTTTATCCGGCGACGATTCTTACCAGTGTGCTTGCAGAACCTGCCATAACTCGCTGTTTACGCATGGGCTGCTCGCTCAAGCGCCGCCTCCAGATCGGACAAGAGATCTTCCGCCGCCTCAATCCCGATTGAGAGGCGGAGCAGCGAATCCGAAATCCCGGCTCGTTTTCGGGCGTCCTCCGCCATTCCCGCGTGGGTCATGGACGCAGGGTGCGCGACCAAGCTCTCCACGCCGCCTAAAGACTCGGCCAGAGAAAAACACCGCAGCCCCGAGACAAAGGCGCGGACCTGGTCCAGGCCTCCCTTGAGGTCGAAGCTCAGCATGGCCCCGAAACCCTGCTGCTGCCGCGCGGCCAGGGCATGCTGGGGATGGTCCGGCAGCCCTGGGTAGTACGTCCGCGCTACCCCTCGGTGGCCGGCCATGAACGTGGCGATTCGGTGCGCATTCGCACCATGTACCGCCAGGCGAGCATGCAGCGTCCGCAATCCGCGCAAAGTCATGTAGCTGTCGAATGGCGCGCCGGTGACGCCGATGCAGTTAGCCCACCAGGACAACTGATCGTGTAGCTCCTTGGAAGCGCTGACCAACGTCCCGCCGACCACGTCGCTGTGCCCGTTGATGTATTTCGTCGTCGAGTGCAACACGAGGTCCGCGCCGAGCGCGAGCGGCCGCTGCCAGACGGGGGACAAAAAGGTGTTGTCGACCAGCACTTTCGCGCCGACTGCGTGGCTCTGAGCACACAGCGCT
>CBJNAT010000487.1:0-3436 GCA_966434585.1 uncultured Gammaproteobacteria bacterium
TGCATTGCCTGTCAATAGTTCGCGTGCGATCAGCGGCGTGAGTGCTGCAATCGACGCGCTCAGCAGGCCGAAGACGAACGCGCGCAGCATGACCGTTCTGATCGGCGGAGAGTGGAACGCATAGCGCACACCGGATATCACGCCGCGATGGATGCGCTCCGGAGGTAGTCGTCCCGGCACGTGCGGCCGCTTCCATAGAAAGTAAGCGACCATCAGCGGCAGATAGAAGAGCGCGTTCACGGCAAATGCCGCAGTCGCGCCCAGAGTGAGCACGATGATGCCGCCCACCGCCGGGCCGAAGCTGCGCGCGATGTTGTAGCTCACGGCGCCGAGCGCCACTGCGGCGGGCAGCTGCTCCGGCTTGACTTGCTCGCGAATGGAAGACTGCCACGCAGGCCCGTACAGCGCGACGCCCGCGCCGATCATCGAGGTGAGTGCGAGCAACAGCCACGGACTCGTAAGGCTCGACAGTGACATGATCGTCAGCGCTACCGCACAGATGGTTGCGATGCTCAAGCCAAGTAGCGCGACCTGCCGCTTGTCGAACGTGTCCGCGATGGCGCCCGCGGGCACCGAAATCAGCATCAGCGGCAACATGATGGCCGTCTGCACGAGCGCTACCATGCCGGGCGACGTCGTGAGCCGGGTCATCTCCCACGCCGCACCCACGCCTTGAATCAACTGACCAAAGTTGGACAGCACGCTCGTCAGCCAGATCGACCGAAACGTGCGTTCGCTAAGGGGTGCAAAAGCACCCGCACGTGCGGCTGGCTGCGCGCTGTCACCATCTGCCATCTCGATCTTCGTCCTGCTCTCGTGAATCGCGTGCGATGTTACACCGGCCGACTTCGCCCCGACTTGATCGCAGATGGACGCTGCGTTTGACTAGCGCTACTTCGGCCACGCGCACGCATTCATGATCCGCAGCACGCTGTTTGCACTTGCCCTCGCGCTAGTGAGTACGTACGTCTTCGCTGCGTACCATGCGCAACCACGCGACGACACGAGTTTGCAGGGGTCGTGGCAGGTGAACGTGCAGGCGAGCGACAACGTCGATCAACTCGTCGCGGAGCTCATCGCGCGGGAAGAAAGGGAGCGGCGGCAATGGCGCAAGCGCATGGAGCAGGTGGATCCCTATGCGCTGCCCGAGCCGGAAGGCAGCCCCGATCCGACGCTTCGCCGTAAGCGGGAGAATGCGCTGCGCAACCTGCTCGGTGTCACCAAGACGCTCAAGGTAGTGCAGAACGGTACGACGCTCGAGATCGCAACGGACATCGAAAGTCGTCGCTTCGAGGCGGGCTCGACGAGTCAGAGCTCCATGCGCAACGGCGATCTCGCCGACATGAACGTGGGCTGGGACGGCGAGTGGTTCATCGTCGACCGCAAAGTGCCGGGTCGGCGACGTCAGGTCGAGCGGTTGCGCCTGATCAAGAAGACAGGGCAACTGGAATACGTGAGCAAGTGGTCGGGCGACGATGACTTGTCGGGCGTGAAGCTGCGTCAGGTCTTCGATCCGGTCATAGTCGAGCCGCAGCCCGTAGATCCGAATATCGGTCCTGTGCGCTGACGGTCGAAGCGAACTCTATTTCGATGCACGATGCCGATGTGCTGCAATCGTTCACCGTCTCCAGGAGGGCACGCGAATGAGTTTCACTGGATCTTGCCTCTGCGGCGCGGTTCGCTACGTGGCGGACAGCGAGCCCAAGGCCATCAGCAAGTGCTACTGCAAGGATTGTCAGAAGGAGAGCGGCACGGGTCACATCACGGTGGTCGCAGTGCCGGATGCCAGTCTGCGTGTCACAGGCCAAGTGCGGGAGTACTCGAAGCCCGGCAGCTCGGGACAACCCGTCGTGCGCACGTTCTGTCCGATGTGCGGCACGACCCTATTCGGTCGACCGACGATGCTGAAAGGCGTGACGATGATTCGTGCGGGCACGCTGGATGAGATGCCCTCCCTCAAAGCCTCGATGGCCGTGTTCGCGAGTCGAGCGCCGCAGTGGGATCGGCCGCCCGCGGACGTGCAGCTCTTTGCCGAGCTGCCGCCGCGACGAAACTCCTGAGATTCGCAGATGTTGTAGAGACGCATGAACATCGAGCCGACAGCGCTGCTGAGCGTGGCACTCGGCATCGGCCTTGCCGCGGCCACCGGCTTTCGCGTCTTTCTCCCGCTGCTCATGGCAGCGATTGCGGCGCGGGCCGGATGGATGCCGATGAACGAATCATTCGTTTGGCTGCAGAGTACCGCGGTGCTCATCACGCTCGGGACCGCTGCAGTGTTCGAAGCCGTGGCCTATCTGATCCCCGGTGTCGATCACGCACTCGATGTGCTGGCCGCTCCCCTGACTTTCATTGCAGGGGTGATCGCCAGCGCCGCAGCGATGGTCGACCTGCCGCCGAGCGTTCTCTGGCCGGTCGCCATCATCGCCGGTGGCGGGATCGCAGGACTTACCAAGGGCAGTACGGCATTGATTCGCGCGCAAACGGGCGCCGCAACCGCAGGGTTCGGTAATCCGGTCGTGAGCTCGGCCGAAACCCTCTTGGCGACTGTGGTGGCAGCGCTTGCGATCGTGCTGCCGCTAGTGTGCGTCATCGCGGTCGCGGCGCTCGCGGTGTGGGCTGTCCGGCGGCTCATGAGGTGGCGGGCTCGGCGCCATGCCTGACCTCATGAGCGTGCTTGCGCGTACCAGCGTTATTGCAGCGGCGGGATCCGCAGCGTCTGCCCCGGATAGATCTCGTCGGGGTCTTTCAACATCGGTTTGTTCGCCTCGAAGATCACCGGGTACTTGTTCGCATCGCCGTAGGCCTTCTTGGCGATCGCCGAGAGCGTGTCGCCTTTCACCACGGTGTGGTACTGCGCGGGTGGCGCGGCGCGGCGGACGCTGATGTTCTCATCCACTTTCTCCACGCCCGCGACATTACCGCAGCAGAGGATCACCTTTTCCTTCGTGGCCTGATCCTCCGCTACACCCGAGACGTGTACGGTCGAGCTCGCGGCCTCGAAGCGAACTTGCAGATCATCGATGCGAAGGTCCTGCGCGCGAATGTAATTGGCGATGGCATCGCCCGCGCTCTGCTCGACCTTTGGTGCACTCTGCTGCTGCGCTGGTTGGGCAGGTTCCTTCTTCCCAGGATGGAGCTCGAAAGCGGCCCGCGCGTTGCTCACGATCCGCTCACCCGCCTCGCGCACGAAAGTAGCGATACTCATGATGCCTCCCACGAAGAACAATTAGGGTCGTGGTGGGCAACGCCGTGCCTCGTGGGAAAGTTCGCGCGCTAGGACTCCTACTTATGGGTCCAGCGAGGCGGCGTCGGTGTTCGCTTCGGCTGCGGACGATCCTTCAAGAACCCCTTGGTAGGCCGAAAGCGAATCGCTTCGATCCGTTGAGCGAGCGCTTCGGCCAATTCAGGATCTTGCTCGAAGCGAGTTTGTTGAACC
>CBJNAT010000488.1:0-3404 GCA_966434585.1 uncultured Gammaproteobacteria bacterium
CTTCTCCTGGGGCGCCTTCAATTCTTGCAGGCATACGACATCGGGCGTCGTCTGCTGCAACCAGCGAAGCACGTTGGGAAGGCGAGCGTTGATGCTGTTGACGTTGAACGTGGCGATGCGCATGGACGGTCGTGGCTGCGAAAGAAGATGAGAGTATCGCAGGGAACCAGCGCCGAGCGATCTGCATCGTGATTCCAGGGGCTGCTCACTCGCGTGTTCTCATGCTCACCACAGCACTGGTCGCACTCGCTCTCTTCGCCTCGTTCTGCGGCTTCCTGTACGTGCAGCAGGACCATCTGCTGTTCTATCCGCGGCCGAACGATCCCGTGTTGCTGCGGGAATGGGAAGACCGCCGCGTTACTGTCCAGACAACGGCCGGCACACTCGTCGGTTGGTGGGCACCGGGCGGCGCGCCGACGAGCGGCACCGTCATTCTGTACTTTGGCGGTAATGCCGAGGACGTGCTCTATACAGCCACCACGGCCACGCGCTTCGCAGCCGAACGCATGCTGCTGATGAACTATCGCGGCTACGGACTGAGCCCGGGCAAGCCAAGCCAGGCAGCGCTGTTTGAAGATGCGTTGGCCATTTATGACCACGTGCGCGCCAGCGGTGTGGCGGCGGATCGCATCGTGGCGATGGGACGCAGTCTCGGCAGCGGCATCGCCGCGATGCTTGCCGCCAATCGGCCGCTGCGCAGCGTGATCTTGGTGACGCCGTACGACAGTATGGCCGCCGTCGCCGCCCATCATTACCGCGTGCTTCCCGTCCGCACGCTACTCAAGCATCCCTTTCCTGCAGATGAGTTCGCGCGCAGGGCACAGATACCGGCCCTCCTGCTTGCCGCCGAGCGGGACAACATCGTGCCGCCCATTCATGCACAGCGGCTGAGTGAGGCATGGGCCGGACCGCAGCGATTGCATGTGCTCGATGGCGCCGGCCATAACGACATTGAGCTCAACTCGCGCTATTTCGATCTCGTCAACGAGTTTCTGCGCGTTGGGCTTGAATCGCAGCGGTGATCGAGATTGCCCTCGTGATCGAGACTTGCGGCGTACGTATCCGTCGCCGCGCAGGTAAGGGCTCGAGCTGAGGTCTGAATCAGGCGAATTCTCAACGCGATGTTACCGGTGACAGAGCGAGACTCGTCGACATCGCTTACAGATCGAACTTGAATCGTGTGGTGACTGTGCGAGATGGGCTCCGCAACGGCGCGAGCTTGCAGGCGCACCTGAGCGTTGCATCACAGTTCGCACCGCCCCACTGTCGATCACTGGCGCATGTCACAGACAGCGGTGTGGAACTTGCTTGATGATGGATACCGTAGTCCAACGAGCACCTTCGATGGCAACGATGCAGATGTTCATCATTGGGGTATTTCTCGCCGGCGCGATCATCGGCTACGGCGTCGGCTTGGCGGATGCGCGCTGGTGGCGCGCTCATCGACCTCGTTCCAATGAATCCACGCCGCCGACATCGCTGCTGAAGCGGCTCAAGCATCGGATTCAGGCTCACTGACGCAACGCACACGATCAAGTACCTTCAGCGGGATTCGAAGCGGGCAAACCGATGATTGCGGCCATGCACCTCTCGATTAGCCCGATTACTGGGAGGAGTTTGTTCCCCGATTTGCGGGCCGTTTGCGGGTGAGCACGTCGATGAACGCCCGCACGCGTGGCGGCAGCATGCGATTACCGGGATACACCACGCTGATCGGGAGCGGCTCGGGTCGGTAATCCTTCAGGCATTCGATGAGCCTGCCCTCGCGCAGCGCTTCCGCCATCATGTACTGCGGAGCCTGTACGAGACCGAGGCCGCTCGCGGCGGCCTCGACCAGCGCCTCACCATCGCTCAATCGCAATCGCGAGGCGGGATGCAACTTCCCTGGCTTGCCATCGACGAGGAATTCCCACGGCCGATCGCGGCCTGAAGCGGGCAGGCGAAACAACAAACAGTCGTGATGCTCGAGGTCCGCAGGATGACGCGGCTTCTTCTGGCGCTTCAGATACGCGGGACTTGCACACACCGTGAGCATCTGCTGTGCGAAAGGCCGTGCGACCAGTCGTGAATCCTCCAGGGGCCCGATACGAATGGCTGCATCGAGCCCTTCGAGCACGAGATCTTCGACCTGATCGGTGAGCCGCGCATCGATCGTCAGCTGCGGATGCTGTGCCAAGAGATCCGTGAGCATCGGCAACACCACGAGCTTGCCGTACGTGAGTGGCGCGCTGATCGAGAGCTTGCCGCTCGGGGCGGCGCGTGCGGTGCCCACTGTGGATTTCAATGTCTCGACTTCGTCCAGGATGCGCTGGCAGCGAGCGACGATCTCCTGACCGTCGGGCGTGAGGCTCACGTGTCGCGTCGTGCGGTGAAAGAGCTTCACGCCGAGCTGTGCTTCGAACCGCGACACGCTCTTCGCCACTGCGGAGGGCGATAACGCCAGTTCCCGCGCCGCCTTCGCGAAGCTCGCGTGCCGGGCGGCACTGGCGAATGCGAGCACCTGTTGGATGTTGTGCATGCGATTGAGGAATAGATGTCTTCAGTGTTCCGACTTGAAGCGTCATTCTGTCCTCAATGATTCGGAGGCACAATTCCGGCAAGCCAGTATCCGACGGAGAGTTGCCGTGTACATTCTCATGAACGACGAACCGACGCCTTCAGCGCTTCCCGGGATCAGCCACGCCACCTTGGCCGGCTCCGAGCACGGGTTACGACAGCTTTCGATTTGGCGCCAGGTGATCGAGGCGGGGGCCGCAACTCCGCCTCATCGGCACGACTGCGAGGAAGTCGTGTTGTGCTCGAGGGGGCGCGGCTCGTTGCGACTCGAGGGCCACGAACCGCAGTCCTTCGGCGCAAACACCACCGTCTGCATCCCGCGCAATGTACTCCACGAGATCGTGAACGAGGGCGAAGCGCCGCTGCATCTCGTCGCGGTGTTCAGCATGAGTCCGGTCGTGCCTTATCTGCTGGATGGCACGCGCATCGATTTGCCGTGGAAGTCCTGATCTGCCGATGCGCGCGGCCTCGTGCAACGGTTACAACGATTTCAGATACTGCTTCAGATCCGCCTGCTCAGCCGCAGTCAGGCTCAAGCCGAAGAATTGATCGTAGTGTCGGATAACCTCCTCGAGGGTCGCGAAGCGGCCGTCGTGGTAGAAACCGCCTTTGGAATGCGTCCACAAGCCACGCAGCGGTGCGGTGCGGTAGCGTCCATCGGGTGAGCGTTGCGCCTGGAAGTCGTCGATGCCGATCTCTTCCGGCAGATGCATGTTGTAACCGGGCTCCGTGAACAGCGGCGGCACGTGACATGTCGCGCAGCGCGCCTTGCCGTTGAAAACGTCTCGTCCACGGCGAGCCGCCGCCGCGTCGTAGCTGCCGTGCGGTGCTCGCGGCGCTCGCAACGC
>CBJNAT010000489.1:0-3398 GCA_966434585.1 uncultured Gammaproteobacteria bacterium
TGAGCTGCGCAATCCGCTGGCAGCCATACGCAATGCGGGGGAACTGCTCGCGCGCACGATTCCAAACGAAGAACGTGCGCATTGGGTGCGGATATCGTGTTGCGTCAGGTAACGCAGCTCTCCCGGCTGGTGGACGATCTCATGGATGTCTCACGCATCACACGGGGTCGGGTGGAGCTGCGCTTGGAAGCCGTGAAGATCGCCGATGTAGTGAGCCAAGCGCTGGAGACGGTGAATCCGGTACTGCGCGAACGACATCATCACCTCACCCTCACGCCGTATCCGGACACGCTGATGGTGCTGGGCGACCAAGCCCGGCTCGTGCAATGCCTGGTCAACGTGCTGACGAATGCGGCCAAGTACACGGCCCCTGGAGGTCACATCTGCGTGGAAGTTCACCAGGAAGGCTCCGCGGCCGTGATGTCAGTGAGCGATGACGGAATAGGCATTGCGCCCGAACTGCTACCGCACGTGTTCGATTTGTTCGTGCAGGGCGACCGCACCCTCGATCGTTCGCAGGGCGGACTCGGCATTGGCCTCTCCGTCGTGGAACGGCTGATTCGCAAACACGGTGGTGAAGTCAGCGCTCACAGTGCCGGCCTGGGCAAAGGCACTACGATCCGCATAGCGCTGCCGCTGATGACCACGGCAAATGCGCTTGAAGCCCATCATGTCGCTGCGCATGGCAAGCATCGCCGAGTGCTGATCGTCGACGACAACGCGGATGCGACAGACTCGCTCGCTGCTGTGCTGGAGCTGGAAGGACACGAGGTGCTGTCCGCTTACGCAGGCGCCGAGGCGCTCGATGTCGTCCGCGATAAACGGCCGGAGGTCGTGCTCCTCGATATTGGCCTGCCAGGTATGGACGGCTATGTCGTGGCCAAACGCATTCGCGAAAACGAGGGCGGCGCGCACATTCGCATCGTCGCGTTGACGGGTTACGGGCAAGCGGAAGATCGTAAGCGCGCGCTCGAGAACGGCTTCGACTTCCATCTGACCAAGCCCGTGAACCTCGATCAGCTGTTGGAGCTGCTGGATTGATTGGCTACAGCACAGGCTGGCGCGTCTGCGCGAGTCGCTCGAGCAAATCCGCGGCCTCCCTCGGTGCATCGTGCTGTGCAAGCTCCGCTTGCAGTACTTGTGCCCGCTGCCGATGGCTCGGATCGCCCATCACGCGACGAAATGCGGTGCGCACCTGTTCGGCGCTCGGGCGGTGCGTCCTCAAGTTGCAGCCGACGCCGCTGTACTCGATGCGGTTGCCCACCTCGGGTTTGTCCTCAGTCGTACCGGCAGAGATGATCGGAACACCGTTGGCGAGCGCCACAGTGACGCCACCATAGCCGCCGTTGGTGATGTAGCAATCGACGTACGGCATCAGGACTACGAAGGGAATGAACGGTACGAGTCGAGCGTTGTGGGGAATGGCGAAGCCGAGCTCATGCGGCGGTTTCCCGCCGCTCGTGGCAATCACGAGCACGTCTTCGTCAGCGAGCGCCTGCAGCGTAGGTCTGATGAGCTCATTGGCATTGGTGGCAATCGTTCCCTGGGTCACGAGCACCACGGGACGTCGTGCTTGCAGCACCTCGTCCCACCACGGTGGCGCGACGAAATCGCGCGGCGCATCCGGCAGCAACGCGCCGACGAAATGCACTTGAGGGGGCAGATCCGAAATCGAGTAATCGAAGCTCGGCACCAGCGACTGCAACTGCAGGTACCTCGAAACGCCCGGTCTGAACGGCAACACCGGCCAACCCTCCCGGCGCGCCACGCTGCGATACAGGCGGTTCACGGATCTGAACAGCACATGATCCACGAGCAAGTAGGAAAGCCTGTTGCGCAGCCGACCGAGCGTAGAGTTATCGAAGCGCAGACCCAGACCGAATGCCGCAAGGTCGCGGCTTTGGAAGCTCACCACGGTGACGTTCAGCGTGGCCGACGGAACGCCGTCGGTTTCACTCAGGATGCGCGTGGCCGCGACGGCGGGATCGGCGAGCAACACGTCGGCCGGATAGTTTGTGAGGATCCTTCTCAAATCTTCGATCATTCCCTTGATCGAGCCGACGAAGAGATGCTCGAAGTCGAAAATCAGCTGCTTGAGGCCGGTGAACTTCGCACGATCCGGAAAGTGGCGGTCGTACTCGGAATCGCCGAAGTCCACGGCAGCGACGATCGGCTCGAAGCGCGCGCCGCTCGCTTCGATATCGTGCTGAAAGTAGCGGCTGCCGTACCACACGACTTCGTGACCGCGCCGTAAGAGCTCGCGGGCGACAGGAACGAACGGGGCCACGTGTCCCGGGATGGGCATGGTCGCGATGAGAAACCGGTGCGTCATGTCGCCTATCCGTGGGTTCGAGAGTTGTATTCTCAGATGCGTCCGCGGATGACGCCAGCGTTACACGGAGACCTCGATGGCCATTCAACTCAACCACACGATCGTCCCGGCGCGCAATGCGCAAGCCTCGGCAGCGTTCCTCGCTGAAATTCTGGGCGTCGCGCCACCCACGCGGTTCGGACCGTTCTGGACCGTCACGCTGAGCAACAACGTGACACTCGACTACCAGCACTCGGATGAGGCGATACCCATCGAGCATTACGCGTTCCTGGTCAGCGAAGAGGAGTTCGATGCGATCTTCGCGCGGATACGCGAACGCGGCCTGCAGTACTGGGCAGATCCGGCGCATCGACTTTCGGGACAGATCAATCGACACGATGGTGGCCGGGGAGTGTATTGGAACGATCCCAACGGACATTACTTGGAGATCATCACGCGGCCTTACGGCGGTGATCAGTGACTTCCCGCAATTCCGTACCTGCCCACCTCCACGCCGGCAACTTCGGCGCATGGTTGACCGCGTTTCGCGCTTCGCTGCGCGGCACGGGCGGCGCTGATGTGCCTTGTGGCGATTGCGTGGGTTGCTGTGTGTCCTCGTTTGCGATTCTGGTGAGGCCGGAGGACACGCGGGCGCTCGCCGTGATTCCAGCCGCGTTACTCACGAGTGCGGCGGCACTCGGGCCCGGTGTGCAGGCGATGGGTTATTTGCCGGATGGCACGTGCCCCATGCTGACGCAGCAGCAATGCGGCATCTACGATAGCCGTCCGCAAACGTGCCGCGATTTCGACTGCCGGGTGTTTGCGGCAGCGGGTATCGAATCGGGCAAACCCCCAATCGATGCGCGTGTGCGTGCGTGGCAGTTCAGTTATGCGAGCGAGGCAGAACGCGCGGCCCACTCGGCGATTCGCCAGAGCGCCGCGTTCACGCGCGAACATCACACACAGTTTCCGGAGCTGCGGCTCCCAAAGAATCCAAGCGGTGTGGCCGTGCTGGCTGTGAAAAGTTACGAAGTGTTCTTGGGAACCGCGCTACGCGATGCCGAGTCGTGGGGGGGGGGGGGCATGG
>CBJNAT010000490.1:0-3392 GCA_966434585.1 uncultured Gammaproteobacteria bacterium
CGCCCCACTGGGCACTCAGGTAGTCGGCCAGTTGATGAGCGAGCAGCGGCAACGCCGCTTCGGGCCACACGATGAGATCTCGTCCCAGATACGGTTGTGTCAAACGCGGATACAGCTCCAGCGTCTTCTCGCGCTGTTCGGGTGTCCACTTCATCTCCTGAGCGACAGCGCCTTGCACGAGCGCAACGCTCAGCGGCTTGCCGGTGGGCACGGTCCACTCGCGATGCCACCCGAGCAGCGCACCCAACCACAGCAACGCAACGACCATGACAGCAACGACTTGCGCGCGCCGAGTACCGCGCAACACGGTGAGCACAGCGCCTGCAGTAACGGCCACCAGCAAGCTGACGAAGTAGATGCCGCCGACCGGCGCTGCAGCGGCGAGCCAGGTGTCGCTTTGCGTATATCCCAACGCCAACCATGGAAAGCCGCTGAGAAACCAGCCTCGGAACCACTCGAGCAACGTCCACAGCGCCGGCAACAACAACATCCAACGCCATGCGCCGATGAGGCCTCCAAGGAAGGCTTGCAGATAGCCGAGCGCTGCTGTGTACGCCGCCATGACAGCGACCAACGCGAGCATGATGACGATCGTGAGCACGATGGGCGCTTTACCGATCGTGTAGATGCTGTGATACAGCCAATAGGTGCCCGCCAAAAACGTGCCCGCAGTGTGCAGGAAACCGATCTGCGCCGCGCGCTTCGGCACTGCGCCGTGCCAGGCAGCGAACAGATATGCCATGCACACGATCGCGATCGGCCACAGGTTGAAGGGCGCGAAGGCGAGCGAGAGTGCGGCGCCGATAGGAAATGAAAGCCACAGCGCTAGAGGCGAAGCGAAGAAGGTGTCTACGTTCACGTTTAGCGTCCCCTCTCCCGGTTGCGGGAGAGGGACAGGGTGAGGGCTCTGTGAAGACACGCTCCGCTTGCCCTCAACCGCCGCTACAGCGTCGACCTCTCCCGCCACCGGGAGAGGTGAAAAGCTGTTCTTACTCTTCCTGCGGCGCGACATCTTCCGGCGTCACTACGCGCAGCATGTCGAGCCGCCGGCGGTCCGAGCGCAGCACTTTGAAATCGAAATCACCGAAGACGAACGAATCGCCACGACGCGGCACACGACCCAGCTGGTGCATGAGTAGGCCACCGATCGTGTCGAACTCCTCATCCGAGAACTGCGTGCTGAAGTACTTGTTGAAATCCTCGATACGCGTTTGCGCGCGCACGGTGAACTGGCGGACGCCTTCGCGGCGAATGTCGAGGTCTTCATCGACGTCGTACTCATCGTCGATGTCGCCGACGATCTGTTCGAGCACGTCTTCGATCGTGATCAATCCCGCGACACCACCGTACTCATCCACGACGATCGCCATGTGATTGTGGCTGACGCGGAATTCCTTCAGCAGCACATTGAGGCGCTTGCTTTCAGGAATGAACACGGCAGGCCGCAGACATTCCTTGATGTTGAAATCTGCCTGACCGCCGGCCGCGAAGTAGCGCAACAAATCTTTCGCCAACAGAATGCCGACGACCTGATCGCGATCCTCGCCGATCACGGGGAAACGCGAGTGACCGGATTCGATGACAACGGGCAGGATTTCCTCCGGTGCGTCATCGCGATTGACCGTGACCATTTGCGAGCGCGGCACCATGATGTCGCGGACCTGCAGCTCGAGCACCTCGAGCACGCCTTCGAGCATCGCGTACGAATCGGGATCGATGATGCCGCGCTTGCGGGCCTGCGCGAGCACTTCCTCGAGTTCTTCGAGATCGCGCGGATCGCCGCTGAACGAGCCGGTGAGACGTCTGAGCCAGCGTCCTGTGGACGCATGATTGTCGGGGTCAGCCATAGCTTGGAAAGTCAGGCGACATAAGGGTCAGGATAGCCGAACTCGGCGAGGATGCGGGTCTCGGCGCTCTCCATGACGATCGCGTCGCGCGCACGGATGTGGTCGTAACCCAGCAGGTGCAGCATGCCATGGACGACCATGTGCGCCCAGTGCGCAGCGAGTGCTTTGCCCTGGTCGCGGGCCTCGGAGGCAACAACTTGCTTACAAATGACAATATCGCCGAGCTCGCGCATGCCATTGGCAATCACAGTACCGGCCGGAAATGACAGAACATTGGTGGGCTTGTCCTTGCCCCGCCACGCGCGATTCAGCGCGCGGCTCTCCGCGGCGTCAACGATCCGCAACACCACGTGGGCCGTGCTCTTGCGCAAATCGCTCGGCGCGGATTCGAATCCTTTCGCCGCCCACTGACGCAACTTCACCGCGTGCGGCACGCGGTCGCGCGAGGCAGCCAGTTGCACGCTGACGACGAGGCGAGACTTGCGTGCGGCGGAGCTTGATCGCGGCATCAGCTAGCGGACGATGCGTCCGAGCCACTGTCGGGCTTGCGCTCGTAGGCCTGCACGATGCGTTGCACGAGCGGGTGACGCACGACGTCTTTGGAGGTGAAGTAGGTAAACGAGACGCCTTCGACACCGGGCAGCACTTTCATGACGTGCCTGAGGCCGGAGAGCTGCTGTTTCGGCAGATCCGTCTGCGTGATGTCGCCTGTGACCACTGCTTTCGAGCCAAAGCCCATGCGTGTCAGGAACATCTTCATCTGCTCGACCGACGTGTTCTGCGCTTCATCGAGGATGATGAAGGAGTCGTTGAGCGAGCGACCGCGCATGAACGCGAGCGGCGCGACCTCGATCACCTGACGCTCTATCGCGCGCGCCACGCGATCGAACCCCATCATGTCGTACAGCGCGTCGTACATCGGTCGCAAATACGGATCGACCTTCTGCGCCATGTCGCCCGGCAGGAAACCGAGACGCTCACCCGCTTCCACCGCAGGACGTACGAGGACGATGCGACGCACACGTTCGGTTTGCAGTGCTTCGACTGCGCACGCCACTGCGAGATACGTTTTTCCTGTACCCGCAGGACCGATGCCGAAGGTGAGATCCGACGTGCGGATGTTGTGCAGGTACTGCTTCTGATTCGATCCACGGCCGCGAATGCCGCCGCGTTGCGTATGGAGCACGAGCTCTTCCGGCGAGGGCACCGCAGCGATCGGAGCCTCATCCATGTTCGCTTCCTGCACCGCGAGGTGTACGCGTTCGGGGGTCAATGGCTCGGTCGCAGCCGTGTCGAACAGACCACGCAGAATTCGTTCTGCGACGACGGTGGCGGAACTCGGTCCCGACACTTCGATCCAGCCGCCGCGCCGACGAATCTGCACGCCAAGGCGCTGTTCCACCTGGCGCAAATTCTCGTCCATCGGTCCGACGAAGTTGGCGAGGCGCGTGTTGTCCGCAGCTTCGAAGGAAAGATCGCGGGTGGCGATGGCGGAGCTCATTGCTGAGCAAGGCCTGGGGCCTGGGGAACGGGGGCTGGGGGCCG
>CBJNAT010000491.1:0-3388 GCA_966434585.1 uncultured Gammaproteobacteria bacterium
GCCACCGCACACGCTTTCACGGGACTGGCGGTGAGCTGTCGGCCGCGACCCGCCGGACGATCGGGTTGTGTGTACACCGCTACCACACGATGAGGTCCGGCGAGGAGCGTTTCGAGCGCCGGCACAGCGAATTCGGGCGTCCCGGCGAAGACAATGACGAGCGGATCGGACATGTAGAAGCGTCACGGTTAGCGGGTCAAGCGCCTCCGATCGCTTCCCTCAGATAACTTTGCTCTGCGAAGGACTCTTGTTCGCGGCGGGTCGATCACGCCGTTCTTTCTCCAGCTTCTTGCGAATTCGAGTGCGCTTCAGCTCGGACAGATAGTCGACGAACAGCTTGCCTTCGAGATGATCCATCTCATGCTGGATGCACACGGCGAGCAGTCCGTCCGCATCGAATTCGTGCACCTTGCCCTCGCGATCGAGGGTGCGCACACGGATGCGCTGAGCACGCCGCACCTTGTCAAAGATGCCCGGCACCGACAGGCAACCCTCTTCCATCTCCTCTAACCCGTCCCGCGACACGATCTCGGGGTTGATGAGCGTGATTGGCTCAGACCGATCCTCGCTGATGTCGATCGTGATCACGCGCTCGTGCACGTCCACCTGCGTCGCAGCAAGACCAACGCCCGGAGCTGCATACATGGTTTCGAACATGTCATCGATGAGCGTGCGAATCCGCTCGTCCACGGCCGTTACGGGCGCGGCGCGCGTGCGCAGTCGCGGATCGGGAAATTCGAGGATAGTGAGCTTGGCCATGTGCGTGCGATGCGATACAAGGTCTTCCGACTATGGACGGTGCAGCGGCACGACGGCAAATGAGAACCACGTCTCGGGGCGCCACCGACGTCCGTGCAAAGGCTGCAAAGCTGCTGCTAAAGTTCCGCCAATGTTGAACTTAATGCCACTGCGCGCCTTGCGTGCGGGCTCGAAGCGCAGCTGACGAACGCGGGCCAGTATACGGCTTCGAAGCCACACAGCGGCGGTGCTTGGGTTCCAAGAAAGAATGTCTGCCATGGAGCGTGTTTCGCGCATGAAAACAGCGATCCGACCTGTGCGTTCCGCCTTGCGTCCGGCCATCGTCCTCGCACTGGCGGCCGGGCTCTCGCTCGGCATAGGCACCGCCACGATCCAGGCCCAGGATCAGGGCACCCGGACACTGGCCACCGCCAGCCACATTCCGCTCGCACCGAACGCGCCGGAGCAGTACGTCGTCAAACGCGGCGACACGCTCTGGGACATTGCGAAGGTGTTTCTCCGCGATGCCTGGTATTGGCCCGAAATCTGGCACATCAACCCGCAGGTGCAGAACCCGCACCTGATCTACCCGGGCGACACGCTTACCCTCACGTACGTCGACGGCGTACCGCAGCTGTCGGTGAGTCAACGCGGCGAAGGCGTGAGTGGCGCGACCCGCCTCTCCCCGCAAGTTCGCAGCGAACCTCTGAGCAAGGCAATCACCGCCATTCCGTACGACGTCATCGCAGGCTTCATGGGGCGTCCGACGATCCTGACGAAAGAGCAGGTGCAGACCGCTCCGTACGTGGTGGCGATGCGCGGGGGTCATCTGATCGGTGGCGCCGGCAATGAGGTCTACGCGAAGAATCTGGCCGAACCCGCACCGGACAGCCGCTACAACGTAATCCACGTGGGCGAGCCGCTGCGCGATCCAGACAACAAGGATCTGCTCGGCTACAACGGTCTGTACGTCGGCACTGGCGCGGTCGTCACGGCGGGCGATCCGACGAAGATCATGCTCACCGAATCGACGCGCGAAGCGCTCCAGGGCGACAAAGTGTTCCCGCAGGACATCGATGTGCCGCTCGACTTCGTGCCGCATCCGCCAGCGCAGGAAGTCGACGCTGCGGTCATGACCGTGCAGAACATCACCACGGTGGGCCAGTACCAAGTGGTGGCCTTGAACCGCGGCAGTCAGGACGGACTCGATGCAGGCGCCGTGCTCGGTGTTTATCAGGTTGGCGAAGCCGTGCGCGACACGTACGCGCAAGGGGGCCTTGATGCGGGTCGCAACAAGTCTATGTGGCGAGTCGGCAAGCGCGTCCAGCTGCCCGATGAACGCGCCGCGACTGTCATGATCTTCAAGGCGTACGATCGCATGAGTTACGCTCTCGTGATGGAAGCGGTTAACGAGATTCGCGCCGGCGATCGCGCTCGCAACCCCTGATCACAGAACGTAAGTCCCCCAAACGAGCGGTACCCTGCCGCTCCACTCGATAGGAATCGTGCGCTCATGGATGAGCAGCAAGCCTGGTTGATGTTGGCACGTGTGCCTGGCTGCCATGTGGGTACGGTCAATCCGCTGCTGCATCACTTCGGCAATCCCGAAACCGTTCTCGAAGCAAACCTCGAGGAGTTGCTCGCTGGCGGGGCATCTGCAGCGTTTGCTCGCTCCCTTCGCCGCCTCGATCCAAGAGATGTGAATGCTGATCGAGTCTGGCTCGAGCAGACCGACCATCACCTCATCCACATGCTCGACGCACGATATCCGGCGTTGCTGCGCGAGGTGAGCGATGCGCCCGCAGTGCTGTACGTCCGCGGCGATCCGAGCGCGCTCAGTCGCGCCCAAGTCGCCATCGTCGGTTCGCGCAATCCGACTCCGATGGGCCGGGAAACCGCGGTGGAATTCGCGCAGCAACTTGCGCAGCAAGGCGTGATTGTCACGAGCGGACTGGCGATCGGTATCGATGCCGCAGCTCACCATGGCGCGCTCCGCGCCGGTGCCCAAACCATCGCTGTATGCGGCACCGGACTCGATCAGGTGTATCCGCGCAGTCACCATGAGCTCGCCGATGCTATTGCGAGCGCGGGAGCACTCGTCAGCGAGTTCCCGCTGCGCACGCCAGCGATCAAGATCAACTTCCCGCGACGTAATCGCATCATCAGCGGTCTGTCTCTCGGCACGCTGGTTATCGAAGCAGCGCTACGCAGCGGCTCGCTCATCACGGCGCGACTGGCAACCGAGCAGGGACGCGAGGTTTTCGCAGTGCCGGGCTCGATTCGCAATCCGCTGACGCAGGGCTGTCACGCGCTGATCCGCCAGGGCGCGAAGCTCGTCGAACGCGCGGAAGACGTGCTCAGCGAGCTCGGGCCGCTCGCAGGCGCGCTGACTCGATCGCGCGAAACAACACCACACGCGGTGAGCGCAATGCCTGAGAGGCTATTGGACAAAGAATACGAAATCCTGTTAGATGCCCTCGGCTTCGAGCCCGCAAGTGTCGACCGATTGGTGGACCGAACGGGTCTGAGCGCGGGCGCTGTTGCGTCGATGTTGCTGATGCTCGAACTCGATGGCCGCGTCGAATCCTGTGCGGGTGGCGTGTTCGTGAGAACGCGGCCGTAAAGCGAGAAAAAATGAAGGAAAGCGTTC
>CBJNAT010000492.1:0-3375 GCA_966434585.1 uncultured Gammaproteobacteria bacterium
AGCGCGCGGTAGTCCGCGAAGCGCAAGCCGCGCTCGCGTTCGAGCCAGCGCGTGAACGCGGTGATGTGCGAGCGCTCGCGACGCGCTGCGCTCGGGGTCCACAGTAGATCGCCTTCACTGATCATGGGTAAAGCTTTGTCCTCACGCCAAGCACGCCAAGAATCTCGACGCATCAATCCTCTGCCTTGGCGCTCTTGGCGCCTTGGCGAGAGGGATCTTCCGCTCACTCGACTTGTAGTAGGTCAGCCAAGCGATGCAATACGCGATGCGGCCGACGTACGCCCGCCTGTCGCTCCCATTCATCGGCTTTCGTGACACCGGTGGTGACGGCAAATGCCACCGCCCCACCGCGACGCGCCATCATGGTCTCCGCCAGCGGATCATCGCCAACAACCGCCAACTCACTGGGAGCCACGTGCAATCTCTTCGCCGCGAAACGCAGCGCGTGCAGCGACGGCTTGCCGGTGAGCGTCATCGGCGCTTTCGTCACGCGCCGGATTGCTCCGGTGATCGCATAGGAGTAGCCCAATGTGCGCCCTTGCTTCGTTGCGAAGAACGGCACGTCCGAGGCGACATACATCCTCGCCCCCGCCCAGATGGCGTTGCAAGCTACTTCGATGTCCTTCATCCCGCATTCGGGATGCCAGCCGACATACACAGCTTCGGCATCGCTCGCACCCGCTTCACCCGTGAACACCGTCTCGATGCCGGCTATCGCGAGTGCATGCGCCACGCCGCGGCTGCCCAACACGAGCGCACGTTTGACCTTGCGCCGCTTCATCAGATCGGCCGCGACACTCGACGGCGTCAGCATCTGCTCATCATCGATCGGCAATCCGTGCTTGCGCAGCTTCGCTGCCTGCTCCGGGGGCGGATACGCACTGCCGTTGGTGAGAACGGCGAACGGAACCCCGCGCTCCTTGAGCGTGGTGAGCACTTCGACTGCGCCCGGCAGCACCTCGTAGACGCCGAGCGATCGATCGCTCAGCAGCAATGTGCCATCGAGGTCGAAGACGAACGCCTTGCTCAACGGCAGCGGCTCCAGAGGCTCCGATTGCACAGCCGCGCTCATGACGCCACCCTCGCTCCGCCATTGCGACGCAGCTCCAGCTTGAAGCCCGGTCTCTCGATCGTTATCTGCGCGACATCGGTACGCGCCGTCAGTTGACGCACGAGACTGATTGTCGGCTTGAGCGCAGGATCGTAGTGACGCTTGGCCGGACCTGCAGCGAGCATCGCATCCACCTGGCCCGCCGGCATCGTCGCACGCAGCAGAAACTCTTCATCGCTCAGGTGTACGCCGAGCCGCTGTCGCAACTCTGCGAGCGACGGCATGCCCTGCTCCGCCCGAAGCTCGCGCGTGCGTGGCAGCGACTCGATGCGGCTCATCACCTCCGAATCGATGGGAACATTCGGCTTGCCGAACCGCCCGATCGCGTATCGGATGAGCTCGTCGGGTATGACCGAGTAGCGCTCGTGATTTGTCACGTTCATCACGGCCTGCGTGAGCAGGATCTGGGAGAACGGTGTCATCACGATCGGCCATCCGAGTTCCTGCCGTACTCGTCCCAACTCTTCGATCACGTCGTGTTCGCGATGCGCGAGCCTGGCTTCAGCCAAATGACGCCGCATCGTGCCGACCATGCCACCAGGCAGCTGATGATGCAGATAACCCGCATCGAAGGCTTGGGGCCTGCCAACCGCCAAGCCTTCAGCAGCGGCGAGCTGAGTGAAGTAGCGGTTGACTGCAACGAGCGCTTCGTCGTCGAGCCGCACCGTATGACCGAGCTCACGCAGATTCTCGACGACGCGCTGCGACGGCGGATTCGAAATGCCGTCGGCCGCACCGCCCGAGGCACACTGCAAAGCACTGACGCCCAGATCTGGCGCATCCATGTACGTGAGCTCCGCCACGCCGATCGTGCAGTGCGAATGCAGCTCGAGCGGTTTATTGCCGATCACTGCCTTGATGGCCGGGATCAAGGTGTGGGCGCGCTTCAATGTGAGCAGACCGCCAGGGTCTTTGATGTAGAGCGCATCGATGTCGCGACAGGCCGCCAGCTTGCGGGCACGTTCCACGTAGTGCTCATCGGTGTGGATCGGGCTCATCGTAAACACCAGCGCAGCGATGACGTAGTCGCCCCCACCCTCCTTCACCATTCGTGCACAAGCGATGTTGCTGTCCGCATCGTTCATGGGGTCCGCGAGACAGAAGCGACGGATGCCGTTGCGCGCGAGCACGCGAAAGGCGAGCGCCATGAACTCGGGCGTTGCGGTTTCCCAGGAGATGAAGCGGAAGCCGGTCGACATGAACTGCAAGGGCGTGTTGGGTGTCGCCGCCGCCATGAGCCGGATGCGCTCCCACGGATCTTCCTGCTTGTAACGGACCGCGACGCCCATGTGCGTCGATGTGGTGAAGTCGATCGCCTTGAAGCCGACGCGGTCCATCACGGGCGCAATCGTCAGCGTCTTGGCCGTATCGATACCGAGCGCTGCCCACAGGCATTGATTGCCATCGCGCAGCGAGGTCTCGACGATTTGCACTTCAGCCATGGCCCAACTCCGTACTCGCGGTGTTTGCCGCGAGCAACCGATTCACGAAATGAGTATCGACGCCACCGTCGCGAAACTCCGCATGAGCGAGTACGGCGGCATGAAAAGAGAGATTGGTTGCGACCCCTTGCAGGCGAGTCGTTGCGATCCCGTGCTGCAGTCTTGCAATCGCCGCCGCACGATCGGCGTCATGCACGATGATCTTGCCCATCAGCGAGTCGTAGAACGGCGGGACCTTGGAGCCGCTCGCAATGTGTGTATCGACTCGGATGCCATCGCCTGCTGGCCACACCGCGTCAGTGACGGTGCCTGGGCTTGGACGAAAGTCGTGTGCGGGATCTTCAGCGTTGATGCGGCATTCGATCGCGCAGCCCTGCCATCGGATATCGCTTTGCTTGTATCGCAGACCTGAACCCTCCGCGACGGCGATCTGCTCGGCCACGAGGTCAAGACCTGTCACCGCCTCCGTGACCGGGTGCTCGACCTGAATGCGCGCATTCATCTCGAGGAAGTAGAACGCATGAGTCTCGCGATCGACTAGAAACTCGACCGTTCCCGCACCGCGATACGACAAACGCTGCGCGAAGCGAACGGCCGCCGCGTGCAGCTCGCGACGGACCGACACAGGTAGACCAGGGGCTGGCGTCTCCTCGACCAACTTCTGATATCGACGTTGCACGGAGCAATCGCGCTCGCCGAGATGAATCACGCCACCGGCGCCATCGCCGAGCACTTGCACTTCGACATGTCGACCGCTCGCGATGAAGCGTTCGAGATAGACGCGGGCATCGCCGAACGCCGCGCTGGCTTCGGCAGTCGCCA
>CBJNAT010000493.1:0-3374 GCA_966434585.1 uncultured Gammaproteobacteria bacterium
TCGGCGACAAGCGCGTGAACGAACCTTGGATCACGCGCTGGGAAGGGTTGCTCAGGACCTATCTTCCGCGGCTCCTGGGATTGCTGTGTCTCGCGCCGATCGGGGTTGCTTACCCAGCTTTGATCGATCCGGACACGCAGGCATCTTCGTTCGTGGCAATCCACACGGTGTTGTTGGCGGGCAGCATCTTGATCATGGAGGCACTGCTCAACGGCGCGCGTGCTCCACAGAGATTCAATGTTTCCATCGGCGCTCTGGGTGTAGCGCTTGCGGGCGGTGCGTTGACGTTCATTGCAGCGCGTAGCGGATTGGGTGACGCGCTGTTCTTCGTTGGACAGCTCGCGCAACTGGCGAGTGTGGGGACACTGCTGGTGCGGATGCCGTGGACAGGTTCGCATCGACGGCTCCTGTCATTGTCCATCCTGCTGTTCGTACTGGCGTTCGCCATCCAGATTCTCTGGTGGTTCAAGTTCCGCGCCGTGCAGGGCTGGCAACCGCTAGCTGCTTTGCAGCTACCGCTCCTGTTTTATTGCTTCGTCGGCTGGCGGCGGGATCTGGTGCGGAACTGGGGTGCTCGAGGTATGGCGCCCGTGCACGCCTCAGTGCCGGTCACTCGCATCGCGCCCGTGCATGTGAAGATCATGATTCTCTCGGTCATCGCGTCCTTCGTGCTGGCTGCGGCGATCTACCTGTTTCCGGTATCGCTGGCACGATTCATCGGAGCCGTTTCGCTGTCGCTCCTCGCGGTCGCGTTCATCGCGATGTTCTTTGGTCTCGTCCTGGTCCTGTTGCCTCGGACCTTCGGTCTACCCTCCTTGGTGATACCGGTCTTGGTGTCTGCGCTGCTGGTCAGTTACTGGCTGCCGTACCGGTCGATCGCGAACTTGGAACCGCATGGCCTGGCGAGTGAGCGCGAGCGGCCCGAATTGGCCGCGCATTTTGCCGAATGGAAGCGGCGCAGGCAGGCAAGCGATGACGCGCCGATCTTCGTCGTGGCTGCGGAGGGTGGCGGTGCACGCGCAGCCGTATGGACCGCATTTGCGTTGGCGCGCTTGGAGGACGCCACCTGCGGCCAGTTCCACAAACATGTCTACGCGATCAGTAGCGTCTCGGGAGGCTCATTAGGCGCGGCACACTACGTCGCATCGTTGGCGGAGCACGGTACGCAGTCGGTGGCCAACCGATCCGGCTGTTGGCTGCAGGGCTCCTCGCTCAGCTTCGATGCGGTCGCGTTCTTCCGGCGCGATTTCATCTCTCCGGTGTTGGCGGCGTACCTGTTCGGCGATCTGTTGCGACAGTTCCCGGTGCTTCACTGGGTGCCCGGTGGCCGAGGTCGGGTCTTGGAGCAGACCTGGGAGCAGGACTGGCAGGACGTGTGGTCGCAGAGACCTGTCCCGCGAGGCAAGATCAATCGATTCGAACAGCCGTTTCTCGATCTTTATCGCGATGACGAGCTCTATGAATTGCCGCTTTTATTTCTGAACGGCACGACGGTCGAGGACGGTAAGCGCGCGATCGCATCGCCCGTTCGCGCGAGACACGTGGACGCATTCGATTTGTTCAACGATCGGCTCGTCACGCGCGGTTTGCGGCTCAGTACCGCCGTACATAACAGCGCGCGCTTTCCGTTCGTGAGCCCGCCGGGTTTCATCGAGCAGTTGTCGCCAACGGGTGTCAGCGATCGGGACGCCGGCAAGCCGCTGAGCGAGCTGGAGCGCCTTGCCTGGGGGCGCGTGGTCGATGGCGGTTACTTCGAGAACTCGGGCGCCGCGACCGCCCTCGAGATCGTAGAGCAGATCGTCGCTGCGCAGGGCGGCCGGCGCGACAACATTCATGTGCTGGTGCTGAGCAATGCGCCGCGCAATGCGACCGAGCGTCTGTGCGCTGAAATCTTGGAAGAAGGCGAGGGCGATGAGGCGGCTGCGCTATGCCGCACCGATGCGGTCAAGGCGCAGGCTGCGCGCAATGCGTGGATGCCCGACCTGAGTGCTCCCGTCGATGCACTCATGAATACGCGCGAAGCACGCGGCAGCTTCGCCAAGACAGCATTGGCACAGGCGATCGGCGATCGAGCACGAGTCCATGAGCTGTTTCTGGCGCGATGGCGGGGCACGCATTTCGACCCGCCGCTCGGTTGGTTCATGTCGCAGGAGTCGCTGACTGCGATCGACGCCGCGCTGTCGCCACGGCAAATGACGGCAGGCGGCGATCAACCTTCGCGCCGGACCTTGCAAGAAATCGCATGGAAGCTCGTCGATCCGAAGGCGCTGATCGCTCAGACGGATTCAGCCGAGGACATCGAGCGCAAGCGCAATCTTTTCTTTTGCAGCAAATCGGGTCTGAAGGACTGCTCTGATTCGACTTTGTAGATAGAGCCTCAGCCCGCCTTGCCCGTCGGCAACGCAACCGACAACTCCAAGACCTGATTACCGTCTTCCTTCTCGAGGCTCACTTGCACGGCATCGGGATCGACGTTCACGTAGCGGCGGATGAGCTCGAGCAGCTCACGGCGCAACTGTGGCAGATAGTCGGGACCGCCGCGGGTGCTGCGTTCTTGCGCGACGATGATGCGGAGGCGTTCCTTGGCTACTTGAGCGGAAGGCGCTTGGCGGCGGAAGAGATCGAGTAGTCGCATGCTCAACCTCCGAACAGCCGCGAGAAAAAGCCCTTCTTCGGCTCTTCGAGGAAGCGCAAGGGGAGGGTATCGCCGAGCAGGCGCGAAACCGCGTCTTCGTAGGCGAGCGAGACGTCGCTTTCGTCGTTGAGGATGACGGGTGTGCCGGCATTCGACGCGGCGAGCACATCGGGCGATTCGGGAATCACCCCGATGACGTCGAGGCCAAGAATTTCCTTCACGTCTTCAACGCTCATCATCTCGCCGGCAGCGACACGGCGTGGGCTGTAGCGGGTGAGCAGCAGGTGTTCCTTGACGCCGCCGTTGCCTTGTTCGGCCCGCTGCGTCTTGCTGGCGAGCAAGCCGAGAATGCGATCCGAATCGCGCACGGAAGAGACTTCAGGATTGACCACCACCACGGCGCGATCGGCGAAGTACATCGCGAGGTGCGCCCCTTTCTCGATGCCGGCGGGCGAATCGCACAGGATGTAGTCAAAGCCTTCTTGCGCGAGCTCATCGAGCACTCGCTTCACGCCGTCAGACGTCAAAGCGTCCTTGTCGCGGGTCTGCGACGCGGCGAGCACGTGCAGGTTCTCGAGCCGCTTGTCCTTGATGAGCGCCTGCTTGAGCGTGCAGTCGCTGTTGATCACGTTGACGAAGTCGTACACCACGCGCCGCTCGCAGCCCATGATCAGGTCGAGGTTGCACAAACCGATGTCGAAATCGATGACCGCTACTTTGTGGCCCTTGCGGGCAAGCC
>CBJNAT010000494.1:0-3349 GCA_966434585.1 uncultured Gammaproteobacteria bacterium
CATCGTAAGAAGCAGAAATTGTCATGAGCAGGCTACGGGCTACAGGCTACGGGTTACGGCCAGAGGGAGTGGGGATGCTTCTTCTGACCGTAGCCCGTAGCCCGTCGCCCGTAGCCGCCGGTAGGCCCCAATGAGCGACGTTCCCAGTCACGAGCTGTACAGCCTGCTCATCCCGCTCGCGCACGAACGTCTGATCGTGCCGCGCACGTGCGTCGCGGAGGTGGTGACTTGGCAGACACCGGAGCCCGTCGACGGCGCACCGCAGTGGTATCTCGGCGATATGCAGTGGAACAACCGACCCGTGCCGGTGATCTCGTTCGAAGCGGCATCGGGGCACACGTGTCCTCAACCCGGCACGCGCACACGCATCGTCATCTTCGTGGCGCTGACATCGCAAGTTCCGGGCGGCTATTTCGGCATGATCACGCAAGGTTTTCCGCAACTCGTGCGCGTCAACCCCGATGTCGTGAAAGCAGATCCGAGCCGCACTTTCCCCGAGCGCAGCCCGGTGTTGTGCCAGGTACGAATGTTGAATGAGTCGCCGTTGATTCCGGATATCGAGTATTTGGAAGAGTTGATTGGGCAAGAGGCGAGAGCGGCCTGAGGCGGCAGTCGGCTAGCTTGCTAGTCGGCTAGTCTGCTAGCCAGAAACACCACGGGTGCCCCTCTGGCTAGCCGACCAGCAGACTAGTTGACTAGCAAGCTGCTACTGCAAATCCCCCCACAACGCCTGCAACACCGACAGCGCCGTCACCACCGCCGTCTCCGTCCTCAGCACGCGCGGTCCCAGTCTCACTCCCATGAAACCGGCCTGTTGTGCGGCCGTGAGCTCATCGTCGTCTAAACCGCCCTCGGGACCGATGAGTAATTCCACTTTGGCCGGTAGGCTCGCCAGTCCCGCAAGCGATGCGGGAGCGCCCGGGCTCAAGACGAGGCGCATGCCGTCTTTGCGAGACGTGCTGAAGTACTGACGCAGCGTGCTGGGCGCGGACACCTGAGGCAGCCGGCTGCGACCGCATTGCTCGCAAGCCCCTGCCACGATGCCGCGCCAGTGCTGCTGCTTCTTCGCGGCTTGCTTCTCGTCAAGACGAACGACGCTGCGCGAGGTGAGTACCGGCACGATTGCGCTCACGCCTAGCTCGGTCGACTTCTGCAGGGCCCAGTCCATGCGCTCGCTGCGCGAGACCCCGAGCACGAGCGTGATGCGCAACGGCGACTCGGTCTGTCGCGAAGTCTCCTTGCCAATGCGGACTCGCACGTCGTCGCCCTGCACCTCGAGGATCTCGGCTTCATGCTCATGACCCTGGCCATCGAACACGAGCAAGGCCGCGCCCGCCCTCAGGCGCAACACGCGCGCTACGTGATAGGCGCCGGCAGAGGACAGCGCCAGCTCGGCCCATGCACTGAGCGATTCCTCGAGATGAATGCGAGTGAGGCGCATGGATTGCGGTTAGCGGTAGGTGCAGAAGATGGGGGCTAGTGTGAACGCGGTCCAGGTTGAAGCGCCATGGGGTGATTACCCGAGTTCCATCCGCTGACCAACCGCTATCATTCCCCAATGACCATCGACCCCGAGACCGGTCTCATTCGTGGCGTTCGGTACGTGCCATCGCCGAACCACGATGCACGGCCCGAGGGCATGCAGCCGGAACTCATCGTCGTGCATGGGATCAGCCTGCCGCCGGACGAGTATGGCGGACCGTGGATCGATCGATTGTTCACGAATGGGCTGCCGACCGATGCCCATCCGTACTTCGCTCGGGTCGCGAGCTTGCGTGTGTCCTCGCACGTTCTGATTCGTCGCGATGGTGAATGCGCGCAGTACGTGCCGCTGCATCGGCGAGCGTGGCACGCGGGTGTATCGAGTTTCGAAGGGCGCGAGCGCTGCAACGACTTCTCCGTCGGCATCGAGCTCGAAGGCAGCGATCATGTGCCGTACGAGCCGGCACAATACGTCTGCCTTGCGCGCCTGATTTTGTCGATGTGCGACACCTACTCCACTTTGTCACCCACTCGAGTGGTGGGCCATAGCGACATCGCACCCGGCCGCAAGACCGATCCTGGCCCTGCGTTCGACTGGTTGCGGCTGCGTGCGTTGCTGAACGCCTACATGTGTTCGCCGCCGCCGGTTGTGTAAGTGGCGTGCCAGCGATGTACGCTCGCGTGTTGTCGATCTTGGTTCTCGGTCTTGCGTTGCTTGCAGGTGAACGCGCAGCCGCGCACCGCATCGTGAGCCTTGCGCCGCATCTGACAGAGCTGGCGTTCGCCGCGGGTGCGGGAGGCCAGGTGGTGGGGACGGTCCTGTACAGCGACCACCCAGAAGCTGCGCGCCGGCTGCCTCGGATCGGCGATGCGTTCCGCGTGGACTACGAGCGCTTGCTCGCGTTGCAGCCGACTCTCGTGCTCGCATGGGAAGGCGGCACGCCGCAGTCCGCGATCGCGCAGGTACGACGGTTGGGTCTGCCGCTCGAGACGTTTGCCACGAGTAGTCTTGCGGATGTACCGCGCACGATCGAGCGACTCGGAGAGCTCGCTGGCACGAGCGCGGTAGCGCAGGAGGCAGCCGCGCGTTTTCAGCGCGATATCGCACAGCTGCGCAATCAGTACGGAGGCAGAGCCACCGTGCAGGTGTTTTTGCAAGTGAACAACCGGCCGCTATACACCGTGAACGGGCGGCAGATCATGAGTGAAGTACTGCAGGTGTGCGGCGGCAGAAACGTCTTCGACGACCTCACGCAGCTTGCGCCCACCGTGAGTGTCGAAGCGGTGCTCGCGCGCCAGCCGCAGGCGATCATCTCGACGGATACGCACCCTCCGGGCGTCGTGGAGCAATGGGGCGGGTGGAAGAATCTGCCCGCAGTACAGGCTGGAGCGCTCTACACCTTGCGCGCCGATAACCTCACGCAGGCGAATGTACGTATGCCCATCGGTATGCGCGCGTTGTGCGAAACACTGGAGGACGCGCGCCGGCGGCTTGCGCGGTCACGGACCCCATGACGCGTTCGCAACTCCTGAGCGTATGGGTCATCGCCTATCTCGTGCTTGCCCTGAGCATTGCTATTTGGGCACACCGGCGGACGCACCGGCCTGGCGAGCGTCGTGACAGCGGGCTTGTTCTTGCTGTCGCTTTTCCTCTTTCCCCTGGTGCAGATGATCGGCGGCGGCGTACCGTCGACCGGCACAGCCGTGCTGTATCCGATTGTCGCACCCGCGCTGGTACTCGTCGGGACGATGATGATGCCGGGTGTTCGAGCGATCGACTGGAGCGACGCGACCGAGGGGACTCCCGCATTTCTGACGATCGTCATGATGCCGCTGGCGGTGAGCATTACCGACGGTATCGCGTTTG
>CBJNAT010000495.1:0-3342 GCA_966434585.1 uncultured Gammaproteobacteria bacterium
GTACCAGCTGCGGTCGAAGATCACGATCTCGCCGGCCGCTGGAAGGTGCGGAACGTAACGCTGAATGTACATCTGGCTGAGCTCGCGCTCGCTGGGGGAAGGCAGCGCGACCACGCGGAAGACGCGCGGGCTCACGCGCTCGATGATGGCCTTGATGCAACCGCCCTTGCCTGCGCCGTCACGTCCCTCGAACACGATGCACACCTTGAGCCCCTTGTGCACCACCCACTGTTGCAGCGTCACAAGCTCGCCGTGCAACTTCTTCAGCTCCATTTCGAAGTCTTTCCTTTTCAGCTTGTCGTTGGCGTTTTTGGAGTTGCGCATGGGTCACCCTACCTTCTGTTCGTTCATGAGGCGGTTGCGTGAGATTTCCTCGTTCAGCGCGTCGTGCTTGTCGACGAGACTCTCGTACAGGCGGAACTCGTTGAACGGTTGCTGGAGCACGGCAAGGGTGCCGATCTCCTTCTTGCGAGTGTCTTCGCGCGCTTTAGGCATGTGAAACTTCCAGCGTGCGGAATCGCGTCACTGCACTGTCGATCGAGGTGAAGATCCGGTCTCTGCCGAGTGCTTCGCCCAGCGGCGAACGCTGCACTACCGCCAGCACATCCGGCTGCATGGCGCCGAGCCACAGTTCGATCCCGGCGGCGCGCACACGCCGTTCTGCTTCGATCAGCGTCTTGAGCGCCGAGTACTCGACGTCGAATACGGCGCGCAGGTCGAGCAGCACGACGCGTGGGCGGGTTTCCGCCATGAGCTCGCGCAGCTTCTCGGCGACGCGCTCGGTGTTGAGGAAGAACAGCCTTCCTTCCGGCCGGACCAGCAGTAGTCCCGGCTCGAATTCGTCGTTCGGGTGATCCGGCGAGCGTGGCCGGAACTTGGTGGTGCCGGGCTCGCGCCCCAGCACGTACAACTTCGGATGGGCCGCCTGGTATCCGAGCGCCACGAGCGAAACGATGATGGCGACCAGGATGCCCTTGAGCGTGCCGAGCACCATCACGCCCAGCATGGCAACCACGGCCCAGATGAACTCGGTGCGGCGCACGCGCAGCATGTCGCGAAATTCGCCGGGCTGTATGAGGCCCAGCGAATACACGATGACGACGCCGGCCAACGCGGCATTGGGTATGAGCGCGATCAGTGGCGACAGAAACAGCGCGGCCAGTACGGCGACTGCGGCGCTGACCAAGCCCGACACCTGCGTGCGCGCGCCGGTCATGCGGTTCACCGCGGTCTGCGAGGCGCCACCGCCGGAGGGCATGGATCCAAGAAAGCCACCTAGGACATTGGCGGCGCCGGTGGCGAGCAACTCGCGGTTCGAACCCAGCGACGGATCGTCGGTGCGGGCGAAGGCGCGGCCCACGGCGATCGTCTCGGTGAAACTCATCAGCGCGATGCCCAGCGCGCCCGGCCACAGCGCTTGCGCCAGCGAGAGATCCGGCAGGCGCAACGAAGGCAGCCCGGCGGGAACGGCGCCGACGACGGACACGCCCTTGCTCTGTAGCGCCCAGATGGCGGTGGCGGCGATCGCTGCGCCGAGCACGATGAGCGGTGCGGGCCACTTCGGTTTCAGCTTATCGATCAGCGCGAGCACTGCGATCGTGCTCAGCCCGATGGCGACGGTGAGCAGCGCCGCCTTGGGTATCGCTTCCACGATCGACCAGACGTCGCGGAAGAATCCTTCTTTGTGGATCTTGATGCCCAGCAGCTTGGGTATTTGGTCGGCGACGATGACGAGACCGATGCCGGCCTTGAAACCCACCTGCACGGGATACGAAATGAAGTCGGCGAAGAAGCCGAGGCGCAGCATCGAGGCTAGCGCCAAAAATACGCCGACCAGCAATGTCAGTGTGGCCAGCGCCTGTAACAGTCGCGTGGGATCGCCGTTCGGGACCACCGAGCTCAGCTCCGCTCCGACGAGAATGGCAATCGTCGTGGTGGTGGTGACACTGAGGACGCGCGAAGTGCCGAGCACGGCATAGACGAGCGCGGGCACGATGGCGGTGTAGATGCCGATCTCGACGGGCAACCCCGCCACCGTGGCATACGCCATCGCTTTGGGAATGATCACCGACGCGGCTGTGAGCCCCGCAACGACGTCCAGCCGCGCCCACTGCGAACGGTATTGTGACGGCCAGTCTCTGAGCGGCAGCCGGACACTCATCTGCGCAGGTTTAGCTTAGGTCGCTCCCTGCGATATGGGACCAAAGGGAAATCCAGTTGCGAGTGCGATGCGCGTTCAGCGGTCGCGACGCTCGAAATCCAGTGCGAGGTCAGAGCCGAAGGGAATGTGAGCATCTCCCTACGTACGGCGACCATCTCGCATCATGGGACTCTACCCGCATCACCTATTGCCTCGCGGAAGATGTGCTCCCAGCATGGTCGGGCAGTCCGGAGGTTTCTCATGCGCAACTCAAAACTCTCCGAAAGCGAGCGTAAGGCGCAAAAGGATCGCGGTATCGCATACGTGTTGCTTTCACGTTTGAACGAGCAACGTCTGCCGGTGGCGCTCGAGCTGAAGAAAAAAGTCGACCGTGGCGAACGACTCACCGCGTACGACCACAGCTATCTGAAGCAAATCATGAAGGAAGCGGGCGATGTGCGTCGGTTCGTGCTCAAGCATCCCGAGTACGAAAGCCTGACGAATCAGGTGACCGAGCTGTACAACGAGATCACACGCAAAGGCATGGAGAACGAGCAGAAGCCGCCGCCGCCATCCGACCAGCATTCCTGATCGACTCGGAGTTCCCGCCATGGCACTCATCACGCTGCGACAGCTGCTGGATCATGCCGCCGAGCGGCAGTACGGCGTGCCGTCCTTCAACGTCAACAACCTCGAGCAGGTGCGCGCGATCATGGAGGCGGCGGACGAAACCGACAGTCCTGTGATCCTGCAAGCATCCGCTGGCGCGAGGAAATACGCAGGACCGCCGTTTCTACGTCATTTGCTGCTGGCGGCGATCGAGGAGTGGCCGCACATTCCTGTGGTGATGCATCAGGATCATGGCTCGAGCCCTGCCGTGTGTCAGCGCTCGATTCAGCTAGGCTTTTCCTCGGTGATGATGGATGGCTCGCTCGAAGCCGATATGAAGACCCCAGCGAGCTATGAGTACAACGTCGCCGTGACACGGACGGTGGTCGACATGGCGCATGCGTGCGGCGTTTCCGTGGAGGGGGAGCTCGGCTGCCTGGGCTCGCTCGAGACCGGTATGGCGGGCGATGAAGACGGCTCCGGCGCGGCGGGTCAGCTCGATCATTCGCAACTACTGACGGATCCGGAGCAGGCCTGCGACTTCGTTCGCAAGACCAATGTGGATGCACTGGCGATCGCCATCGGCACTTCTC
>CBJNAT010000496.1:0-3341 GCA_966434585.1 uncultured Gammaproteobacteria bacterium
CGCGGCAACGGCAACGCGGTCAGCACCTGACCATTGATGCTCACGCGCAGATGCGATAGCTCCGGCAGCATCGAAGGCGAATACGTCATGCGCAGACGCAGCTTCGCGCCCGTGACGACTTCATCCATCCGCGTACCGAGATGAACGCCGGCGACGGGCCGCGCCCCGCGCAGCTCCATCTGTCCGGCGCCGAGCGCGCCGAACTTCATCTTCACTTCGCGCGAGGGGGTTGCCGCATCCCCTCGCGATGTCTTCTCGACGGAAGCCGCACCAACGCCTGTCATGACGAGCAGGCTAGCCAGTGCACCGGCTAGCCGGCGGATCCCTTCCCTGCAATGCTGCTTCATCATCGGCTACCGTCATCCTTGCGTACTTCATTCGTGCGTGGCTTCAGTCCCGCTGCTTTTTCTGCCGCCGTCGCGCGGGTCGGACTCGCTGCCGCGTACGCATCGGCTGCGAGCTGCACATACAAATCGCCAAGCTGTTCCTGGAGAGCCGGCACATCAGCCTGGAGCTTTAGAGCGGTTTGCAACGGTGCGATGGCCTTCACCGGTTCGCCTTGCCGCACGTAGAGCGCGGCAAGTTGTGCGTACGGCTGCCACAAGCGCGGATAGTCGCGCGTGAGACGGGAGAATGTCGCAACGGCGGCCTCAGTGCGGCCTGCGGCAGCCTGCTGCAATCCTTCCTGAAACAGCGCTTCCGCGCGCCCGGCCTGTGCCTCCGCGGCGCCCACCAGCTCGGCTGCGAACAGGAGGCCGATGCAGCAATAGAAGCACGCTAGCAAAGCGCTTCGATACGCCGGCTTTCTCATGCCCGGGCTGGGCGATTGCCTACGAGAAAAGGTCACACGATCACTCCAGGGTTCCTACCTGCACGTTATCGGCCGATGTCCCCGAAGCTCAATCGGCAGGCCCTCCCAGGCGGGCTCAGGCGGAAGACGAATGCAGGCTACGTCTTCGGTGCGGGTGCGAGGCGAAGTGTGATGGGGTTCGCACTAGACGGTCGGCTAGCTCGCTAGTCGGCTAGCAAGAACCGCCACCAAACTCCTCTGGCTAGCCGACTAGCAGACTAGCCGACTAGTAGCCGCTCTCTCGCCTATCATTCGCCCGCCCCCCCAAGAAGCAGCCCTATCGCGTTTGAAAGCCATCCTCGCCATCGCTGCCAGTCTCTTCCTTGCGACTTGTTCGCAGCCGCCGAGCGTGCTGGAGCAAATCCTGCGTAGTGGGGAACTGCGCGTGGTTACACGCAATCTGCCGAGTGCCTATTACCTCGGCGCGGCCGGACCGCAGGGCCCTGAGTTCGATCTCGCTCGCGAATTCGCAACCGCACTCGGTGTGCGCCTCTACATTTATTCGGTACCCAACAGTGCGGACGTGCTGCGTGAGCTCGCGGCGCGTCGCGCGCATATTGCGGCGGCGGGTCTCACGCGTGGGCAATCGCTTCCCGCGGGGCTCAGTTACGGCCCGCCCTATCAGCAGGTTCGAGAACACTTGATCTATCGCATGGGTGCGACGCGCCCTTCGCATGTACGCAGCGCCGCTGCGGGTCACATCGAAGTGGTCGCGGGCAGTGCGCATGCGCAGACACTGCAGAGCTTCCGGCTACGCCATCCCGAGTTGGCTTGGGTCGAGAATCCGAACACGGAAACGGAAGAATTGTTGTATCGGCTCTCCAAGCGCGAATTCGACTACACGATCGCAGACTCGAACGAGTTCGCCATCAGCCGCGCTTTCCATCCGGAAATTCGCATTGCCTTCGATCTGAACGCGGGCAAGCCCCTGGCATGGGCGCTGGACGCACGCGATACAAGTCTTCTAAACCGGGTGACTGCTTACTTCGCCGGCATTCGCGCCGACGGCACGCTCACCGGCATCCTCAATGCGTACTACGCCCATCGCGAACAGTTCGACTACATCCAATCGCGCGACTTCATCGGGCACATCGAGACGCGACTGCCACAGTACAGCCACTGGTTCAAGGAAGCCGCGGAGGCGGTTGGCGTCGATTGGCGATTATTGGCGGCGGTCGGCTACCAGGAATCGCACTGGGACCCGAACGCCACGTCGTTCACCGGCGTGCGCGGGTTGATGATGCTTACCGAGGAGACGGCGCAGCTGCTCGGCATCGCGGACCGCACCGATCCGCGTTCCAGCATCTTCGGCGGTGCCCGTTACTTCGCGCGGATTCGTGCGCGCATCCCCGCGCGTATTCCGGAGCCGGATCGGACGTGGCTTGCGTTAGCGGCGTACAACGTGGGCATCGGCCATCTCGAAGACGCACGCATCCTCACCCAGCTGCACGGCAAGAACCCTGACACGTGGGCCGACGTACGCGAACATCTGCCACTGCTCACGCAAGAGAAGTGGTACACGCGAGTGAAACGGGGCTATGCGCGCGGCTGGGAACCGGTGCGCTTCGTCGAGAACATCCGCGGCTACCGAGACATCCTGGATTGGGTGGCGTCGGATACGGGGCGGCCGGCGGAGAGAACCACTTCGCCGAAATTGTGACGCTGCGCGACAGGCTACGGGCTACGGGCTACGGGCTACGGCCAGAAAAAAAAGAAGAGCTCACCTGCCGCTCTGGCTGTAGCCCGTAGCCTGTAGCCCGTAGCCCACTCTCACCGCCGCTCGGCAAAGAAGCCGCGCAACAACTCCCCACACTCATCGCTCATCAACCCACCTTCACATTCGACGCGGTGATTGAGTGCGGGATGATTCGTCACGTTGAAGATGCTGCCCGAGGCGCCGGCACGAGGGTCTGAGCTGCCATACACCAGACGCTTCACACGCGCGTGCACCATCGCACCGGCACACATCGCACACGGTTCGAGCGTCACGTACAACGTGGCGTTCGTCAGGCGATAAGAGCCGATGTTCTTGGCCGCCTCACGCAATGCGATGATCTCCGCATGCGCCGTCGGGTCGTGAGTGCCGATCGGTCGATTCCAGCCTTCGCCGATGATCTTGCGATCGCGCACGATCACCGCGCCGACAGGCACCTCGCCTGCCGCGGCCGCTTGGCGCGCCAGTTCAATGGCGCGCGCCATGAAGGAGAGATCCGACATGTGCGCAACTTACGCGGGAAGGCTCGCTGCCGCGAGCTCTCGTTCGCGCTCGCTCTCGGCCGATGCTCGATGGTCCTTCGCCAGCAGCGTATAGAAAGTCGGCAGCACGAACAGCGTGAAGAACGTCCCCACCAGCATGCCCATGACGACTACGATCCCGATGGCGAAGCGGCTCGACTCACCCGCGCCCGTCGCAATCAGCAGCGGCAGCAAGCCGGCAACCATCGCTGCCGTCGTCATCAACACGGGACGCATGCGCACGGCAGCGGCTTTC
>CBJNAT010000497.1:0-3314 GCA_966434585.1 uncultured Gammaproteobacteria bacterium
ACTGCCGTGATCCGCGCTTGGTCGACTGAAACCTCCAGACCGCATACGCCGGTGCAGTTGCGGCAGAACGTCTTGTACGTCTGCATTCAGAGAGCCCCTGTGTTGCACGCGTGATGCCTCGCGAAGGCATGCTAGCGCGAACTCGACCTGGCCGCATGTCGCGGCGTAGGGTTTCGTGCGATGCGCTCCAGGAAGAACACGTGCGCGCGCGGGGCTTACGAAACCCAGCAGTGTTGATGCGCATTGGTTGGCGCAGTCCGCAGCTTTCCAGTTCATATCGAAGTGGGCTTGCGGATCACAGGCGGAACCATGCGCATTGCACAGATCGCCCCGCTGTACGAGGCGGTGCCACCGCGGCTCTATGGAGGAACCGAACGGGTCGTTGCCTACCTCTGCGATGCGCTGGTAGGACTGGGCCACGACGTGACCCTGTTTTCGTCAGGCGATGCGCAGACAGAGGCGGACATCGTGCCCGTCCGCGATCAGGCGATCCGCCTGGACGCCGCGCCATTGAAGTCGGATCTCGCTGCGCATCTGGCCATGTTGCATGAGGTCAAGCGGCGTGCATCGCAATTCGACGTGCTCCACTTCCATGTCGATATGATCCACTTTCCGTTGTTCGAGGCCATGGCAGCGAAAACGGTAACCACCATCCATGGCCGCCTCGATTTGAAGGATCTGCCAAAAGTGTTTGCACTCTGGCGGCAGTACCCGCTGGTGTCTATTTCGCACAGCCAGCGCAGACCGATCCCTGCAGCGAACTGGATCGCAACCGTACCTCACGGTGTGCCAGCGACGACGTACGCAGTCGCGCCGCGGCCAACCGCGGATTACCTGGCATTCATCGGCCGAATCTCGCCGGAGAAGCGGCCCGAAGTTGCGATCGAGCTCGCCAAAGCGAGTGGCATACCACTCAAGATCGCTGCAAAGGTGGACGCGGTCGATCGTAGGTATTTCGAAGCACAGATCGAACCGCTGCTCGATGATCCGCTGATCGACTTCATTGGAGAGATCGGCGATGCCGACAAGTCGGAGTTTATAGGCAATGCCAGAGCACTGCTTTTTCCGATCGACTGGCCGGAGCCGTTCGGCCTGGTGATGATCGAAGCATTCGCCTGTGGAACTCCCGTCATCGCGTGGGACCGAGGTTCGGTGAGAGAGGTCATCGATCATGGCATTACAGGCTTCATCGTGAACGATGCGGCGTCGGCGCTCGCCGCTCTCGACGCTGTTTCGGCACTCGACCGACATCGCATTAGAGCGACATTTGATCGGCGGTTTTCGGCAAGTACGATGGCGCGCAATTACCTCGGCGTGTACACACGCTTGCTTCAGTCTCGAGGGCGGCATCTGCCTGTCCTGCGCACGGAAACCGAAGAGATCCTGAACGATGAGTGCGAAAGATGAAGGCGGTGAGAAGCGCGGTCTGCTGCCGCGTTTCACCTTGAAGGATTCCAACACTTTCCTATTGGCCGACGCACTCGGTGACATTCAAGATAGCGACGATGGGTTGTTCACGAACGACACGCGCATCCTGTCGCGCTTCGAGCTCGCCATCGCCGATCGTCGCCCGTCATTGCTCGGTGCGGTGATCAGTCAGGACAACACGACGTTCACGGCGCATTTGACCAATCGTCCGGTACCCACGTTGGGCGAAGCTTCGCTGCCGCACGGTGTCATCCACATCGAGCGCAGCCGTTTCCTTTGTGGTAGTCGCTTGTTCGAGCGCATCAGTCTGACGAACTTCAGCGACGTCGATGCCGACGTATCCCTCTCGATCGATTTCGCCGCCGACTTCGCCGACATCTTCGAAGTGCAAGGGCACCAGCGCGCCGCACGCGGAGAGCTACTGCCTGCGACGATCGGCGAACGCTCCGTCGAGCTCGCCTACCGCGGGCGCGATGAGGTGGTTCGTCGTACGCACATGTCCTTTTCTGGCCAACCTTCGAGCATCTCGGCGCAGACGATCCGTTTCCAGATCAACTTGCCGCGCGGCACGAACCATCGCCTGTACGTGGAGATAGGCTCCGAACGTTGTCCGCTCCCCTCTCGCGAACGCTTCGCCGCAGCGAGCGAACAGGTCGCGAACGCAAGTGGGCAGCACGTTCGTTCGAGCGCAACGCTGACGAGCAGCGGCCGCTTGTTCAACCAATGGATCGAGCGATCGCGTGCCGATCTCGCGCTGCTGACGACGTCGTTGCCCACTGGCCCGTATCCGTATGCGGGCATCCCGTGGTTCGCGACGCAGTTTGGGCGCGATGCCATCATCACTGCACTGCAGAGTCTGTGGCTCGATCCATCCTTGGCCGCCGGTGTCGTGCGCTTTCTCGCCAAGACGCAGGCGCACGAAGCGGACAGTTTCCGCGACTCGGAACCCGGCAAGATCATGCACGAGACACGGCGCGGCGAGATGGCGGCGCTGCGCGAAGTGCCCTTCGGTCAGTATTACGGTGGCGTGGATACGACGCCGTTGTTCGTGATACTCGCAAACGCCTACGAGAAGCGCACGGGCGATCGCACGTTGGTCGATGAAACCTGGGACGCGCTCGTGGCCGCAACGAACTGGATCGAGCAACGGCTGGAGCGCAGCCCCACGGGTTTCTTGGACTCCGCGCGCGGGGAGAAGACGGGGTTGTCGAATCAAGGATGGAAAGACAGTCAAGATTCCATCTTTCATGCGGATGGCCGCTTCCCCAAGGGGCCCATTGCCGTGGCTGAGGTGCAGGGATATGCCTGCGTAGCTCTGCGTGGGATGGCGGAGCTTGCGGATGCGCGAGGGCATGGCGCGAGAGCGCACACCTGGGCACATCGAGCGGAGCGCCTTCGACACGCGATCGAAGAGCACTTCTGGATACCCGACATGGAGTTCTATGCACTCGCGCTCGACGGCGATGCCAAGCCTTGCAAGGTATACGCGTCGAACGCGGGACACCTGCTGTACTGCGGCGTGCCCAGTGTTGAGCGAGGCGCCGCGGTTGCAAAGCATTTGCTATCGGAGCGCTTTTGCAGCGGCTGGGGCATTCGCACCCTCGCCGAGGGCGAACCGCGCTACAACCCCATGTCGTATCACAACGGTTCGATTTGGCCGCACGATACCGCTTTGTGCACGGCTGGCATTGCTCGATACGGCCACCGTACGCGTGTTACCGAAGTGTTGGGCGACGTCTTCGAAGCCGCCAACCACTTCACGATGCGTCTTCCGGAGCTGTACTGTGGTTTTCGGCGCTTGCCCGGACACGCACCGGTGCCCTATCCGGTTGCCTGCCTGCCTCAAGCATGGGCCGCAGGCTCGATCTTCATGTTGTTGCAAGCAA
>CBJNAT010000498.1:0-3308 GCA_966434585.1 uncultured Gammaproteobacteria bacterium
CGTTAGCGTTCCGGCAGGTGTGGCGTGCCGTCCAGAAACACCCCCTTCGAATTCCCCATCCGACTCAAAGTCTCGATCCGCGCGATATACGGCTTCGGGTTCGACTCGAAAACTTCGGTGCACAAAGGGCAGCACAACGCCACCGTCCAACTCCCATGCGCAATCCTCGAAAACCATTTCCCGCCGGTGATGTCGCGAGGATCTGCACTGCATCTACCGCACCACCACGAACAACGGCAGCAAAGGCGCCTGCAGCAAGTACTTCACCGTGTCTCGCAAGGGCGCGGCCGCAAGCGGCAGGTACTCGCCATCGTCCGGCGTACCGAACGAACGCGAGCTGTGATGCTCGAGATGGTTGCGATACATGATCCAAGGCATGAGCAGCGGAATGCCCATGACCAGATTCCATGCCCGAGCGAACCAGACGAGCTCGCCACGGGGGAAATGAATGATTTCGTGAATGAACGTGCCTGCCCGGAAGAACAGCACGCTCGCCGCAAGGAGCGAGAGGATCTGCACGGCGCTCCACGCCGGAGCCATGAAGTACACGACCGTCAGCGTCCACGCCGTGCCCGCACTCAGCAGCAGATCGGTCCAATAAATTGCGGGCGAGCGCTTGAGCAGGTCCCCGACGAGGTCGAGCACCTGTTTCATAGACAGCTCCCCAGCGGCAGTTGCCGAGGATGTTGGAGGGCTGGAGGAAGGCTGCAGTTTTGCAGCAGGCATCGGGACAGACATCCTCAGAACGATACTCAAGGGGACGGACACGGACAAGGGCGCGACGAACCATGGCCCATTGGGTTCTGGCCAGAGTTGATCAGAGTCAACCTAGCAACAAATGCCCGCGCTCCCGAGCACGGAAATCGCAGGCGAGAACACGCGCGCACGCAACGCCGGCACATACGCTCGCGAACACCGACCGCTGGCCCAAAGACTCCTTGCCGTGCTGTATTGGGGACGCCGCCAGTGTCGGCAGTATTCGCACGCCTATGCGGTCTTGTACTCGGCCGAGGCGATCTTCGATGGCGTGCATCATGCTCTGCGAACCGCTCAGCTCCGCTATGACACCCACAGCGACAATGGCGGAGTAAGGCTGTCTGCGCGCCTCGATCAAAGCGCAGAGCGGCAGCTCGCGCGCATCGTAGACGTGGACATAGTCCACCGGCCTGTGAATTCCGGCTCTGAACAACGTGGTGCTGAACGCTCGTCTCACCAACGGCCAGTGACCCCGATCTCCACACGCTGCCAGAAATGCAATCCGCGGGGATGAGGCTCTTGCTAGGCGGCCCATGCTGCTCGCTCCACTCCTAGACACCGACGAAGGGCTTCGCACCTCGATTCAGATCAACCTACTCCCTCGATCTTTCATGCAGCTTTCAGCCGCGGCAACGAGCGTCAGAGGAGCTGCATGAAAGGCAGATGAAAGCTCTGCCGACTACGTTGGCCCCATGGTTGTTCGTCAGTGTTCTTCTGTCGTCCGTGGGGAGGCCGCTCGTGCTGTTTGATTTCAGCCAGCACGGGTTCCAACAGGACGATGCGACGGCAGACATCTGCGTGATCGGCGGCGGCGTAGCCGCTATCGGTTTCTTGCGCCGGGTACTTGGGCGCGGACGCCGCATCGTGCTGCTCGAATCGGGTGGGCTCGATTACGAAGCAGACACTGCGGCTCTGAACACCGGCCCCAGCGTCGGACGGCCCTACTACGATCTGGAAGACAGCCGACTGCGCCTCTTCGGCGGAACGGCTGCCATCTGGGGCGGCCGTTGCGCCGAGCTCGACGATATCGACTTCGAACCTCGCGAGTGGGTGCGCTACAGCGGCTGGCCTTTCCGCAAACAGACGCTGCAGCCGTACTACAAGGATGCGAAACGGCTGCTGCAACTGGACGAGAAGCCGGAACAGGAGGATCCGTGGAACGCGGTTGGCCTGCAGACGCCGCGGTTCGGATCGGGCGTGCTCGCTGCAGATTTCTGGCAGTTCGACGATGGGTGGGATCGCTTCGGCGCCTCTGCCAACCGGGATCTCCTGCACCATCCGAACTTGCACATCTACATACACGCCACCGCCGTCGAGTTGCACCTCAATGCATTCGGGACTGCGATCGAGTCTGCTGAGGTGGCGAGCCTGAGTGGCAAGCGCGAGCGCATCCGAGCGGGCACCTTCATTCTTGCGGCGGGTGGCATCGAGAATGCCCGCATCCTGCTGGCCTCCCGCTCGCGGCAAGCAAACGGCATCGGCAACTCGCAGGATGTGGTGGGCCGATACTTCATGGAGCATCCGCACGCGCGCGGCGGGGAGCTGCATGTGCGGCAACTCTGGAGCACGCTGCAGACCTTTCGCTCCTCTCATTGGAGCGCGCGAGCACGCTATGCGGCTTGCTTGCGTCCGTCGGACGAGTTGCAGCGCCAGCATCAGATCCTCAACAGCTCGTTCACGCCGCGGGTACGTCCGCACGCCGACGCGAAACAGGCCGTAGGCAATCGGCTGTATCAAGCGATCAAAGAGCACACCACACCGACACGCTCGAAACGAGCCGTGTGGCGGGCGACACGCAGCACGAAGCTATGGTGGAAGCGAATCACGCACCCGCTCAAACCATGGGCACTACTTCGATTCGGCAATCAAGGCCTCTACCTTTCGGTACGAGCCGAGCAGGCGCCGAACCCCTCGAGCAGAGTGCGACTCGTCGAGCAACGGGATGCGCTGGGTATGCCGCGGATTGCGCTGGACTGGCAGCTGAGCGAGATCGACAAACGCACCATCAGCGTGATGATGCAGGCACTCGATGCGCGAATGCGTCAAGAAGGCTCGGGCCATGTCATACCCGCGAAGTGGCTCCAGGATCCAGAGCTACCTTGGGAGCACGATGAGCTCATCAGCCTGCACGCCTTCGGGGGCTATCACCACATGGGTACGACCCGCATGGCGTCCGATCCGCGCTTTGGCGTCGTCGATGCGAATTGTCGCGTGCACGGCATCGCAAACCTGTTCATCGCCGGCAGCTCCGTCTTCCCAACGGCCGGCTGGGCAAACCCGACGTTGACGATCCTCGCGCTAGCCCTGCGATTGGGAGATCACGTCCTGAGCCTGGGTGAGACCGCTACCGGAGCCTCGCTTGCCATTCGAGACCGTCTGCGCTCGAGGCCAGCGCAAACACAGACGGACTCGCAGACCGCGCCCGTTTGAGGGGGTTTCCAACAGCAGCTCGCCGTCGTGGAGACGCGCGATTTCGAGCGCGATGGCAAGGCCCAGGCCCGTGCCCTCGCCCTGTTCTCCTCGCACGAATCGCCGCAACATCTGCGGCCGTG
>CBJNAT010000499.1:0-3301 GCA_966434585.1 uncultured Gammaproteobacteria bacterium
TGTGGCAGGCCCCACCATGAGGCCCCCGCGTTGTTGATGAGAATGTCGAGCTCGCCGAGCTCAGTCGTAACCTGAGCAATCGCCTGCTCGACTTCCTCCTCACGCGAGGCATCGCAGCGCAAGCCGATCGCGCGCTGTTTGAAGCGCGCTTCGATATCCCTTGCGATCGCGACGCAGTCCTCGGCATGACGCGATGCGAGTGCCACCTTGCACCCGAGGTCGGCGAGCGTGGCCGCCATCGCTTCCGCGAGAGCGCCGCGCCCACCCATGATGAGCGCGACCTTGCCGTCCAAGCGGTGCAACTTGGACATGAAGCCGGGCTGCAGACTCTCCTGTGTCATGACGAGGCGCTGCTATGGATTAACGACCAGTCCACACCGGAGTGCGCTTTTCGAGGAATGCTTTCACGCCTTCCTTCGCGTCCGCGGAGTGATGCACGACGTTGCACGTCATCGTCTCGAGCGTGATGAGCGAGTTCGTATCCGCATCGAGACCGCGATTGACCGCCATCTTGGTCATCCACATGCAGAACGGGCTCTTGTCGATCAATGGCGCGCAGAAGTCGGCAATGAGCTTGTCGAACTCGGCGGCGGGCGCACTCGCATTCACGAGCCCCCAATCGGCGCATTGATCGCCGGTTAGCAGCTTGCCGGTCAGCATCAGCTCCTTCGAGCGACGCATGCCGATCATGCGTGGCAGGCGATAGATAGGACCTGCCCCGCCGAACAGCGCGCGTCGGATATGGAAGTCGCCAATCTTGGCTTCGGACGCCGCGAGTGCGAAGTCGCACGAGATCATCAGCTCGAAGCCACCGGCGACTGCATAGCCTTCCACAGCTGCAATGGTCGGCTTGCGCATGTTGAAGATCTTGTCGTAGGTGCGTGCCGAATCGATCGCGAGCTGCAGCGACGTGGACGTTGCGTGCAACACCGGACTCACGAGTTGATCGAGATCGGCGCCCGAACAAAACGTGTTACCGCGGCCACGGAACACCACAGCCAGTGCCTTCGGGTCGTCGTGCGCACGATCCACGGCCACTTCGAGCTCTTTCAGCAGCTGCGGACTGACGCAGTTGCGCTTGTGCGGGCGATTCAGCCAGATCGTGCAGATGCCGTTGTCGGCCACTTCATACTGAATGACGTCTTTCTCTTTCTCGGCCATGGAGGAGCCCTCTCTTTGGTAGCAGTGTTCGACACCTAAGGTGCCTAATCGTGTTTAGTCCGTTCGCCCTGAGCCCGTCGAAGGGCTTCTTGCGTGCGCCATTTCGAACGAAGAGCCCTTCGACATCGCTCAGGGCGAACGGAGCGATCCGAAGAGTTCTTCACGACGTCTCATCCCGCCGCGCCCGCGTTACGCGCTTCTCGCCAAGCAGCCTCTGCGAGCGGCCGCACGCGCGCAGCGAGCTCAGTGGCGTTGCTCGACGCGGCGTTGCCATCGTGCAGTCTGCGAACGACCCCTTGCACGATGGCCGCGACGCGAAACAGGTTGAATGCGCGATAGAAACCCCAGCTTGCAGGTGCAGTTACCCCCGCGCGTTCGCAATACCGCGCCGCGTATTCGTCGAAGCTCGGAATACCGAGTGCGCGCAGATCGCGCCCATGCAGCGTGCCGCGCAGATCGACCCCCTCGGGCCGATACCACTCCATCATGTGATACGTGAGATCGCCGAGCGGATGCCCCAGCGTCGATAGTTCCCAATCGAGCACCGCGACGACCCGCGTCTGCGTGGGATGGATCAGCACGTTGTGGAAGGAATAGTCACCGTGAGTGATCCGCGCGAGCCCATCGTCGGCGGGCACTGCGCTCGGCAACCACTCGATGAGGTTGTGCATTTCCGCAATCTCTTCCATTTGCGCTGCCTGATACTGCTGGCTCCATCGAGTGATCTGCCGGGTGAAGTAGTTTCCGGGTCGGCCGAAATCCTCGAGACCCAGCGCCACAGGATCGAGCCGATGCAACTTCGCGAGCGTGTCGTTCACCGAATCGAAGATCGCCGCGCGCTCATCGGGTGCGAGATCGGGCATGGCGCAATCCCAGAAGATCCGCCCGTCGACGTGGCGCATCACATAGAACATCGTGCCGATGACCATCTCGTCTTCGCACAGCACGAGCGGTTCCGGGACCGGAAAGCCTTGCTTCGCCAGCGCGGCCATGACACGGAACTCGCGATCCACCGCGTGCGCGGACTTCAACAGCACGCCCGGCGGCTTACGCCGTAGCACGTACTTGCACGCAGGCGTCTCGAGCAGATAGGTCGGATTGGATTGTCCGCCATCGAACTGCCGCACGGTGAGCGGACCGCGATACTCAGCGCCGAGCGCACTGGCGAGCCACGCATCGAGCGCGCGTTCATCGAAGCGCGCGTTATCTCGAACGCCGCTGACATCGCCCAGATATTTCTTCGGCGTGGCCGCAGCAGCGGATGTCTCGTCGAGCGCGTTTGGAGTGGAGGATGACATCGATCGCCACGCTACCGACCGACCGGTCGGGTGTCAAGCAACATTCTCTTACTCACCAGCACTGCACCGCTGCTCGTGCCGCCGAATCGATCGATAAATGCAGCGGGCAGCGCACGGGCGCGAACGTACTTGTCGCGCCGCCAGCTTTCGCTGAGCGTGCCACTGCATGAGCAGCGCACGAGCGCCCGCAACTTCATTGAGGCAGTCAGCAGCCATTGACGATTTGCAGGCGGTCACGAGGCGGCACGCGCCTGCGTGTTCGCGTTCTGCTCGAGCAGCCACTGCCGCATGGCGGCGCGGTTGAATTTGCCCCACTCCGTTCGCGGCAGGCTCGCGGCAAAGACCAACCGCTCGGGCAGACACTCCTTCGGCAACCCGCGTTCGAGCAGGTACGCCACGAGTTCCTCGAGCGTCGGCTGTTCACGCTCGGATGTTGGAATCACCAGCATGACGGCCTGCTCGCCAAGACGCGGATGCGGTTCGCCGACAACGGCGACTTCGGCGATCTTCGGATGCTCAGCGAGAAAGCGTTCCATCTCGAGCACATCGATCTGCAACCCACCGCGCCGAATCACGTCCTTGATGCGGCCGACATACGTGATGTAGCCGTCCGGCGTCGCCATCATCAGATCGCCGGTGCGATAGAACCCGTCCTGCGTGAGCGCCGCGCGGGTCAGCTCCGGTTGCCCGGCATAACCCATGAATAGCGACGGTCCACGACACACGTACTCACCTGCCTCACCGAGCGGTACGGGTGTGTTGGTGCCAGGCACGGTGATGCGATATTCGAGCCCGGGAAAAGGCACGCCTTCCTGGCGCAATCGAACCTCGCGCGGATCGCT
>CBJNAT010000500.1:0-3297 GCA_966434585.1 uncultured Gammaproteobacteria bacterium
CCGCCAGCGATATCGATCGCATCGTCGATCTCACTGTGCAGCGTCGTGCGCTGATGCGCGAAGTGGCTGCCTGGAAGTGGCTGCATCGCAAGCCGATCGAAGATCGCGAGCGCGAACGTGAGTTGCTCGAGCGCATGCGGGCGCAGGGTTTGGTGCTGGGCATCGAGCCGAATGCGCTCGCGCGCTTCTTCGAGCTGCAGATGCGCTGGGCTCGACGCGAGCAGGAGCGGGCCTTCGAGCAATGGCAGCGCGACGCCTCTAAGCTGCCGACACCTCGCGATCTCGCCGGTGAGTTGCGGCCGCAGCTCGACCAGATTGGGACAGAACTCTTGCGAGCGCTGTACGTGAGCCTGCCTGAGATTGCTGCCCCTGGTTTTGAAGAGCGCCATTCCGGGCGTATCCGGGAACGGGGTCGCTTTAGTGAGAGGGATGCGGAGCGTCTCATCGAGGCTCTGGCTCGGCTGGAACGCATCGACGTGCCCGCGTTGGCACGCATTCGTGCCAGCGGCGTCTTGCAAGTCGGGCTGGCCGGCGACTACGCGCCGTTTGCGGTGGAGCGCAACGGCGAATTGAATGGCGCGGACGTGCAACTCACGACTGCGTTCGCTGCTCAGGAGCGCTTGCAGGTGCGATTCGTTCGGACGAGTTGGGCGACGCTGCTCGAGGACTATCGGGCCGGTCGTTTCGATCTCGCCGCCGGTGGCATCTCCATCACACCGGAGCGCGCACAGCTCGCGGCGTTCTCCGCGAGCTATCACTCGGGCGGCAAGACACCCATCGTTCGCTGCGGCGAAGAGGCCCGCTTCGACACGCTCGCGGAAATCGACACGCCGGGCGTGCGCGTCATCGTCAATCCGGGTGGCACCAATGAGCGTTTTGCCCGCGAGCATTTCGCCCAGGCCACCCTGCGGACGTTTCCAGACAATCGCGCTGTGTTCGACGAGATCCTCGCCCGCCGCGCCGACGTGATGGTCACCGATGACATCGAAGTCGATTTGCAGACGCGCACGCGTCGCGGTCTGTGCCGCGCGACTCGACAGACGTTCACGCGCAGCGAGAAAGCGTGGCTCTTGCCCCGCGATCCCGCGCTGCTCGCTGAAGTGAATACGTGGCTCGAGCGCGCTATTCGAACGGGAAGAGTGCAGCAGGCGCTTCAGGAGATGAGGTAGCTCAGCAGGGTTCCTGACGGGCTGCCCTCATCCTGCTGACAGGCAGGAGCCTTGCCAGCAAACGATTTCGCCCTCACGGTGTTGCGTCCACACATCCACACGTCCACACCTCGACCATGGCCGATAGCGACTCCATCCGTGCCAATCACATCCTGATCCGCGGCGCTCGCCAGAACAATCTCAAGAACCTCGATGTCGATCTGCCGGCGAACGAACTGATCGTCGTCACGGGTGTGTCCGGCTCGGGCAAGTCATCGCTCGTGTTCGACACGCTGTACGCGGAGGGCCAGCGCCGTTACGTCGAAACGTTCTCGCCGTATGCGCGGCAGTTCCTCGATCGCATGGATCGGCCGCAGGTGGATCGCATCGAGGGCATCCCACCTGCGATCGCCATCGACCAGACGAACCCAGTGCGTACCTCGCGCTCGACCGTCGGCACGATGACGGAGTTGAACGATCATCTGAAGCTGCTGTTCGCGCGCGCCGCCAAGCTGCACTGCCGCCGCTGTGGAGCTGCGGTTCGGCGCGATACGCCTGAGACGATCTATCGAATGCTCGACGCAGCGCTCTCGCCCGAGGAGCGCATTGCGATCACCTTTCCCGTGCACGTGCCGCACAACTTCTCGCGTGAGGAAGTGCTGCAGCTCTTGCAGATCCAGGGCTACACGCGCGAGTTCGATACGAGCGGTTCTAACAAAGCGGCAGGCACCCTCGAAATGTTGCAGGACCGATTGCGCTTCGACCGCGAGCAGCGAAGCCGTGTGATCGATGCGCTCGAAGCCGCTCTGCGCGTCGGGCGTGGCCACGTGTGGGTGCATCGCCTCAACGAAGCTGCCGAGGTCGCGGACACGTTGCGCTTTTCGGAGGACCTGCATTGCGCGACGTGCGACATCCATTACCACGATCCGCTGCCGAGCCTTTTCTCGTTCAACTCGCCCGTGGGCGCCTGCGAAACGTGTCGGGGTTTCGGCCGCGTGATAGGCATCGACGATGGTCTCGTCGTACCGGACGAAGCGAAGAGCTTGCGTGAGGGCGCCGTGCGTCCCTGGCAAACGAAGTCCTACGAAGAGTGTCAGGACGATCTCATGCGCTTCGCGCGCAAGCGCGGCATCCCGACAGATGTGCCATGGCGCGAGCTCACCGCCGAACAGCGGCGCTGGGTGTTCGAAGGCGAAGGCGAGTGGGAGCAGAAGTGCTGGTACGGCGTGCACCGCTTCTTCAAATGGTTGGAGAGTAAGGCGTACAAGATGCACGTGCGCGTGTTGCTCTCGAAGTACCGCGCGTACACGCCATGCCCCAGTTGCGAAGGTGCTCGCTTGAAGCCGGACGCGCTGTTGTGGCGCTTGGGGACACAGCCGGCGCGTGACATCCTCAAAGGGCACGAACGTTTCCGACCCGCGCACGTCGAGTGGTCGCAGGCCGTGTTCGATGCGCTCCCTGGTGCCTCACTACACGAGCTCATGTTGATGCCGATCGAGCGTGTGTGCGCGTTCTTCGCGCACATGGACGATGGGCAACGGGCTCGGGGCTACGGCCAGAAGGAATCCTCGGAAGTCGCTTTCGACCCCCGGCCCCCAGCCTACAGCCCACAGCCCGCGCGGAGCGCGACAGATCTCGTCCTGCATGAGATCCGCTGTCGGTTGGACTACCTGCTGCAGGTGGGCTTGGGCTATCTGACTTTGGATCGTCAGTCGCGCACGTTGTCGGGCGGCGAAGTTCAACGAATCAACCTGACTACCGCGCTCGGCACGTCGTTGGTCAATACGCTCTTCGTGCTCGATGAGCCGTCGATCGGTTTGCATCCACGCGATGTGAATCGTGTGGTCGAGGTGATGCAGCGCTTGAAGCAGTCGGGCAACACGCTGGTCGTCGTGGAGCACGATCCGCAAGTGATGCAGGCGGCGGATCGTCTGCTAGACATCGGGCCAGGGCCTGGCGAGCGGGGTGGGGAGATCATGTTTTATGGGCGGCCGGGGGAGCTGGCCGGAGCGAAGAACTCGGTGACCGCCAGGTATCTGTTAGGGGAGACGGGCCTGGGGGACTGGGGGTGGGGGAAAAGGCGGGGGTTCCCACCCCCAGGCCCCAACCCCCACACACCAAGACCACCCCCCCCCCTTTGCTGCTGCCC
>CBJNAT010000501.1:0-3280 GCA_966434585.1 uncultured Gammaproteobacteria bacterium
ACACAGCCGCCGCCTGCCGCACGTTCAATATCCTGATCGCGGAGGACCGAAAGGCAGTGGCAGCGTTGCTGCTTTAGGGCAAGTAGGGCGATTGGGCGCTGGGCTATTGGCCAGAGATGCAGTTGAGACTCCGATTTTCTTGCCAGGGCCCTCCTGGCCCAGAGCCCTCCTAGCCCTTTCAGATCGCCGGCAGAAGACGCGAGGGACTGAAGTTTGTTCGATACGCCGCAGCTCGTCCTCAAAGAGCGAAGCTCGCGGTCAATATTCTTTTTGTTTTGATCTTGTTCTTCTTCGCGCGGTAGTTCCTCGAATCCCCCTCCACACCCCCGCGCCTTCTGCCGGTGACCTGACTTGTGCTGCGCCGTATGTTTTCAGCGACAGCGGGCGGGATGGTAGCTACAGCGGAATCCTCTGCGCAACCCGTGCGCGAAAAAATTATTGTTGTGGCAAAAACAACAACGGATCGACCGGTTTGCCGTTCGCACGAATCTCGAAATACAACATGGGTTGCCCCTGGGCTCCGAGCCCCATGGTTGCCACCGGTTGGCCGCCGTTGACGGAATCACCCTCTTTCACAAGGAGCGATGCCGTGTGCGCGTAAGCGCTCAGATACGTGTCGTTGTGCTTGATGATCAACAATTGCCCATAACCCAACAGGCCGGAGCCCGTGTAGACCACGCGACCGGGTCCCGCGGCGCGAATGCTTTGGTTGAGATTGCCGGCGATCGTCAGGCCTTGTCCGCCGTTCGGTCGTTGCGTGCGCGTACTCGCACCGTTGGCAGGCCACTGCCACTGAACGGGCGGGCCGCTTGGAATCACGGGCTGCGTGTCGCGCGGCCTGACCGGCGTCCGTGCAGCCGTTGCAGGACGACTGCCTCGGCCCGACAAGCGCAGCTTCTGGCCCGGATAGATACGGTAATCGCGGCCGATGTAGTTCCACCGCGCCACATCGCGGTAGTCAAGGTCGTAGCGGGTCGCGATCGAGTAAAGCGTATCGCCCTTGCGCACGGTGTAAGTCGCAGGCCGCTCAGGGGTGCTCGCGCAACTCGCCAGCACACACGCAACCACGACGATGAGTCCCCGGCTCGCTCGACGGAACACCGTCAAGCCACTCCCTTCACCCGAGACCTTTACGCAAGGGCACGAAGCTCACGAGTCCCAGCGTCTCGCTATGAAAGTCATCGCCGCGTCGCGTGATCCGCTGCAATTCCTGTCGCCCTTCTGGCCCTACCGGAACGATTAGCCGTCCGCCGGGTGCCAACTGATTCAACAACGGCTGCGGGATCTCCAGCGGTGCCGCGGCGAGCAGGATGGCATCGTACGGGGCGTGGCCGGCCCAACCTTTGAAGCCATCGCCGTGCCGGAAGTTGACATTGCGAATGCCGAGCTCGTTGATGCGCAACTTCGCGCGATCGAGCAGCGCTTTGATGCGCTCGACGCTGTAGACCACTTTCACCAGCGGCGCGAGCACCGCCGTCTGATAACCGCAGCCCGTCCCCACCTCGAGCACTTTGCGCGGCGCCGATTCGAGCAGCGCTTCGGTCATGCGCGCCACGATATAGGGCTGCGAAATCGTCTGCCCCAAGCCGATCGGCAGGGCGGTGTTCTCGTACGCGCGCGTCGCGAGCGCTTCATCCACGAACAAATGTCGGGGCACGTTGCGAATCCGCTCGAGCACGGCTTCGTTGCGGATGCCCTGCTCACGCAGGTTCTGCACGAGCCGCTCGCGCGTCCGCGCAGAGGTCATGCCGATGCCGGACAGACGATGCGGTACGTACATGGTCATAGTTCGCCGCGCCCCGCGAGCCATTGACCGAGCTCATCGATCATCGTGTGGCGAGTGAGATCGATCTGCAGCGGCGTCACGGACACATAACCGTTGGCGACCGCGTAGAAGTCCGTGCCTGGCCCCGCATCCTGACCCACCCCTGCTGGCCCGACCCAATACACCGGCCGGCCGCGTGGATCCTTCGAGGGCACGATGCGTTCGGCCCGATGACGATAGCCAAGACGTGTCGACTGGTAGCCCTTGAGCGCCTCGTACGGCAGATCGGGCACATTCACGTTGAGAATGGTTGCCGTGTGCAGGGGCGTGCGCTGCACGCGCATGATGATTTCGCTCGCGACGCGCGCGGCGGTGTCGAAATGCGGCTCGCCGTTGCCCTGGATGGCGAGCGAGATGGCAATCGCCGGTAACCCGAGGAAGCGACCTTCGACCGCGGCCGCCACCGTACCGGAATACAGCACGTCATCGCCCAAATTCGGACCGTCGTTGATCCCCGAGACGACCATGTCGTGGTCGAAGTCGAACAAACCGGAAATGGCCAGATGCACACAATCCGTCGGCGTGCCGTTGACGAAGTAAGAACGCTCGCCGAAGGAGAACACGCGCAAGGGCACATCGAGGGTGAGCGAGTTGCTCGCGCCGCTGCGATTGCGGTCCGGCGCGACGACGGTCACGTCCGCGAGCGGGCGAACGGCCTCGATGAGATGACGCAACCCTTCCGCGCGGTATCCATCGTCGTTGCTGAGCAGTATGTTCACTGACGAGATCTGGTTCTTCATGAGCGAGCCGCGTGCGGCGCGCAAAATATACTGGAACCGACGCAGCGATGCTCGATCAGAGAAGGGAGAGACTCCTGCGGGGGAGCGTATGAACGGCGACGACGATTCCGACGACGATCTGTTTCGTGACGCGATGCGCGACGTACGGAAGCTCCCGTCGAATGTCGCGCAGCCAGCGCGTCCGAAGCCACCCGCCGAAGCTCGCTTCACTCGCGCCGATCAGAAGGATGTTTTGGCCGAGAGCCTGCTCGACCCCGACGATCCGGCATTGCTCGAGACGGGCGATGAATTGCGCTTCCGGCGTCCGGGAATCCCGGAAGGCGTATTGAAGCGCCTGCGGCGGGGCGAGTTCGCCGTCGATGCAGAGATCGATCTGCATGGCATGACGGCTGTGGAAGCGCGTGCCGCCATGAAGACGTTTATCGAACAAGCCGTCGCGCGGCACATGCAATGCGTGCGCATCGTGCACGGCAAGGGCAGGCGCTCAGGTCCGCGCGGTCCCGTCCTCAAGAACGTCGTCAATGTCTGGCTACAACGAACCAATGCCGTGCTGGCGTTCGGTTCGCCGCCACCTGTGCACGGCGGTAGCGGCGCCGTGTACGTGCTGCTGCGGAGGTAGAGAGCAGTCTTTCGTTTCAGCTTTCATCACCCGGAAGATCGTCCGCGGCGCCGATGAGCTCACGAAGCAAGGCAGTGGCAAAACACCCCCGCTGCA
>CBJNAT010000502.1:0-3271 GCA_966434585.1 uncultured Gammaproteobacteria bacterium
GCTTCAGCGCGCGCTTCCGTCCGCCGGTCGGGGAGGTCGAAAAACGGATTGACCCGTCGATAGAGGCCGATGCCGCCGCGAACAATCGAGATGGGGCCGTCGAACGATCGTTCGGCCTCGAGCACAGCTGCGCGCAACCGCTCCGGACCCGCCGCGAGCGGCACGTAATTGAGACTTTGCGCAAACGACTGCCAGTCGCTATCGACGATCTTGCGTGCGGCGAATTCATCGAGCGCTGCGCGGGCGATGTCGCGAAATGCATCGACGCCGATCTCATCGAGCGACACACCGATGATCCGGCAACCCGGGATGAAACCGGCGCTCGCGAGATGAAACAAACCGGGCAGGAGCTTGCGTCGCGCGAGATCGCCCGTCGCGCCGATGAGTACGACCACTTGTGGGAACCGCGGTCCCACATCGGCTGGAATTCTTGCCAAGCACCACTCCCACCGCGAACTTCAGGTCGCGTTCCGTGGGTGCTGTTGCAATAACGAAGCCAGCGTCTCACTACCGACAATCAGCAGCCTGCACCGCCTACCTTCGAATCTCCGCTCGCCCTGAGCTAATCGAAGGGCTCAGCACGAACGGCGTGGACGATTACTCGCCTCCCTGGCAGCGCGAACCGCGCTCGCTTGGTGCAGACAAATGCACTCATGCCCCGTGATTTCCCAACCCCGCCGCTTCTTTCGCCAGCCTTTCGATCGCTGTCCAGTCGCCATTGCGCACGAGCGCAGCGGGCGCCATCCATGAGCCTCCCACGCACGCGACGTTCGGCAATGCGAGGTATTGCGGCGCACTGTCGCGGGTGATGCCGCCCGTCGGGCAGAACACAGCATCCGGAAACGGTCCGGCGAAGGATTTCAGCATGGGGATGCCTCCGGCTGCTTCGGCGGGGAAGAACTTGCAGCGAACGAAACCCGCTTCGCGCGCGAGCATGAGTTCCGATGCGGTTGCCACGCCCGGCAGCAATGGAAATGGCGCGCGTTGAGACAAATGCACCAGATGCGGCGTGAGCCCAGGGCTGACTGCGAATTGAGCGCCAGCGACTTCGGCCGCGACGAAATCTTCCTCGCGCAGTAGCGTGCCCGCACCGACGATCGCGTCGGGTAGCTCAGCGCGCATCTGCCGGATGGCATCCGCCGCGATCGGCGTGCGCAGCGTAACTTCCAACACCGTCAGTCCGCCGCTGCACAGTGCCTTTGCCAGCGGCACGGCGTGCTCCAGCTGTTCGATCGTGAGCACGGGAATCACCGGACAGCGTTCGAGAATGGCTTCGATGCTCATAGCGGATAGCGGATAGCTGAGGCGGACGTTGCAATGCTACGAGCGTGACGCTCCGGGCGCACGCATCACGCTAAGCCGCAAGCGATCGCACCGTGTTCGGCGTCGGTGACGTTCGCACGCAGGCTCGCGAACAGCTCGCGGCCGAGACCCATCGCACGTTGGTGGAGATTCGGTGTGTGCGGGGTTCGGCTCTGCCACACTTCTTCTGCGACCCGCACTTCGAGCACACCCTGCGTGCTGTCGAGCCGGATGATGTCGCCGTCGCGGACGCGTGCGATCGGGCCGCCGCACAGTGCTTCCGGCGTCAGGTGAATCGCCGCGGGCACCGTACCGGACGCACCCGACATGCGGCCGTCCGTGACCACCGCCACTTTGCAGCCGCGGGCCTGCAGCGCGCCGAGCGGCGACATCAGCGAATGCAGCTCCGGCATGCCGTTCGCGCGCGGCCCTTGATGGGCGATGACCGCGATGAAATCGCGCTCGAGCCGGCCCGCTTGGAATTCCGCGATCAGGCTCTCCACGTCCGCGAAGACGCGCGCGGGCGCTTCGATCACGCGCTGCTCGGGCTTGATGGCAGAGGTCTTGATGACGGCGCGACCGAGATTGCCACGCAAGACTTTGAGACCGCCGTCGGCTGCAAACGGCTGAGCACAGGGGCGCAACACATCGAGATCGCCGCTGCGCTCGGGTGCGGGGCGCCATTTGAGCCCTTGCTCGCTCATGTAGGGCTCGGATGCGTAACGCTCGAGCCCCGTGCCCATGACGGTGTGCACATCGCCGTGCAAGTAACCACCGAGCAGTAGCTCGCGCGTGAGAAAGCCCATGCCACCGGCGTCGTGAAACTGATTCACGTCGGCACTGCCGTTCGGATACACGCGCGCGAGCAGCGGCACGACCGCCGACAAATCGCTGAAGTCATCCCATGTGAGCACGATGCCAGCCGCGCGCGCCATCGCCACTAGATGCATCGTGTGATTGGTCGACCCGCCAGTTGCCAGCAACCCCACGACCGCATTCACGAAGGCGCGCTCATCGAGCATGCGACCGATCGGTCGATACTGAGGCCCAAGCGCAGTGATGCCCGCCACGTGCTTCGCCGCGTGAATCGTCAACGCATCGCGCAGCGGGGTGTTCGGCGGCACGAACGCTGCGCCCGGTAGGTGTAGCCCGAGCAACTCCATGAGCATCTGATTGCTGTTCGCCGTGCCGAAGAACGTGCAGGTGCCGGGCGAGTGATAGCTTCGCGCTTCGGACTCGAGCAACTCATCGCTCCCTGCCTTGCCCTCCGCATGCAGTTGTCTGATCCGAGCCTTGTCTTTGTTCGAAACGCCCGAGGACATGGGCCCACCTGGCACGAACACGACGGGCAGGTGTCCGAATCGCAGTGCGCCCATGACGAGGCCCGGCACGATCTTGTCGCAGATGCCGAGGCAGAGCGCGCCATCGAACACGTTGTGCGAAAGAGCGACCGCTGTCGACATGGCGATGACATCACGGCTGAACAGCGACAACTCCATGCCGGGCTGGCCCTGCGTGATGCCATCGCACATGGCTGGCACACCGCCCGCGAACTGCCCGATGGCGCCGGCCTCACGCGCGCCGAGCCGTAGCAACGCCGGATAACGTTCGTACGGCTGATGCGCGGACAAGAGATCGTTATAGGCTGAAACGATCCCGATATTCGGCGAGCGGGCACGGAGCAACGCCTGCTTTTCCGCGTTGGACGACGCCGCGGCTACATGCGCGAGATTCGTACAGGACAGCCGCGCGCGCATCGATCCTTGCGAGCGCCATTCATCGAGCATGGCCAGGTATTGTTGGCGCAAGGCGAAGCTACGCTCGCGAACACGCTGCGTTACGGTAGCCACGCCGGGATGCAGCGGAACTTCGATGGTGCTCATGCGTGAGTGTCCAGTGGGCAGAATGCGGCCCCGCGATACACGGATGCCACGATGGGCGCGGTTCACCGCTTCGGTTTGCAACAAAC
>CBJNAT010000503.1:0-3270 GCA_966434585.1 uncultured Gammaproteobacteria bacterium
GAAGCGGTTCTCGCGAAGCTGCGTGCTCTCGGCGCCGAGGCACATTTCATTCAGGCCGATCTGAGTGAGCAGCGTCAGGCGACGGCGCTCGTGCGAGCAGCAGCGGCGCACTTTGGGCGGCTCGACGTCCTCATCAACAATGCGCAAGTCGTACCTCGGCTAATCGAGTCGGAAGCTGTCCGCACGGAGGAGTTCTTCGAGCCTGCGCTGCGTTCCGGGCTGTATGGCTCCTTGTGGACGAGTCAGGCGGCGTTGCCGTTCTTTGAAGTCGCGGGCGCCGGTCGCATCGTCAACTTCGCATCGATCAACGGTGTGTATGGCAGCAAGTATGGCGCAGCGTACAACGCGGCGAAGGAAGCCATCCGCGGGCTCACGCGCACACTCGCGAACGAGTGGGGTCAGTTCAACGTGACGGTGAACGTGATCTTGCCGTCGGGCATGAGTCCCGCTTACGAGGCGTTCTATCGCGACAACCCCGAACGAGCCGCAGCTGTGGCTCGATTGAATCCGATGCGTCGGCACGGTAGGGCCCAAGAAGACATCGGCTCCGCCGTTCTCGGTCTCGTTAGCGACCACGCGCGCTACATCACAGGGCAGTCTTTGTTCATCGATGGCGGTGCGAATCTGCTGGGTCTGCCACAGTTGCACGATGCCGGCAAGGAGGGCAGCTCGTGAGCGGGCTGTTGCTCGGTAAAGGCGTCATCGTGCTCGGCATCGATGAGATCGGCGCAGGCATCGCGAAGCGCTTGGCGCGCGAAGGTGCTCGCATCGTACTGTTGGATGAGCAACTCGAGCGGGCTCGCGTCGTAGCCGCCGATATCGCCGCGGATGTGTGCTCGCTGCAGGTCGACTACGGATCTCTCGATGCCGTCCGATCGTCCGTTGTAGAGGCTGCCGCGCAGCTCGAGGGCGTTTACGGGCTCATCAACAACGTGCTGCCGATGCCAGCGCTCGCGCCGCTCGAGCAACAGACAGACGCAATGTTCGATGATGCGTTCGGGCGCGTTCAGGTCGCCGCGACTGCGATGCAAGTCGCCGTGAGCTTCATGCAGCAGGCGGGCGAGGGACGCATCGTGAATGTCGGCCATCGCTACGGCGAAGGCGTAAACGAGGGACTTGCTGCTTACAACGCTGCGGCGTGGAGCTTGGTCGGCATCACGCGCACTGCGGCGATGGAGTGGGGCCGTTACCAGATTGCGACCAATCTGCTGATCCCGTTCGCCGCCACGCCCGAACTGGAACACGCACGCTTACACCGGCGCAACATCATCGAACTGATGCTGTCGCAAGTGCCGCTACGACGAGCGGGCGATTGCACCGAGGACATCGGTGGTGCGGCGCTGTTCCTGGTCAGCGATGCCGCGAATTTCATCAACGGCGAAGTGATGCATGCGGACGGCGGGCAGCATGTCGCAGGGGCGGTGTTGAATCCCATCAAGTTCGTGTGAAGGGGAGTGGGGCCTGGGACTGGGGCTTGGGCCAGAACCAGAAACAGAACCAAAACCAGAACTCCGACGCCTTCTGGCCCACGCCCCAGGCCCCACTCCCCAGCCCCTAAACAGCCAGATGCGCCACGCTCGTGAGTATCAACCTGACGAGATCAGCCTGACGATGCGTGCCGGTCTTCGCGAAGATGTGCTTGGAGTACGTGCGTGCGGTCTGCTCGGTGAGTTGGAGGACTTCGGCAGCTTCCGCCAGAGTGCGGCCGCGAACGAGTTGGACGGCTAGTTCCGCTTCCATCGAGCTCAGGTCGAAGAGATCCACCAATCGTGGGACGGACGCAGTACTTGCTGCATCGCTATGGCACAAGTACGCAACAGCGGCGGCTGAGTTCTCTTTGGCGCTGCGGGCATCTGGGGTAAGGCTGCACACGAGCAAAGTCAGCTCCGAAGTTGCGCCGAAGCGAATCGCTTGCGAGTACGCGCTTGATCGGCTCGTCCGCGCCCGCACCGCGGAGGCAAGTGCAATGCGCAACTTGCATTCATCGGCACGACTGCTCGCACGCAGGCGTTTGTCCACGAGCGACAACGCCGTGGTCCGCTGCAATTGCCCCAACGCTGCTTCATCCGCTCGCACGACGTAGCCGTGCTGATCGAAGAGCAATGTGCCGATCGCAAGGCCTGCGAGCGCTTGGCGATAGACGGTGCACTCCAGCTCCGCTGCCTTGAGTGTCGAGAAGGTCCGTAAGGCGATGGTGAGATGCGGCGTCAGCGAGCGAACGAACGCGCATTCGACGGGCGAGAACGGCGGCTCCGCTGCACTGCGAGCAAGGGTGAGCCAAGCCCGCATGCCTCCGTGTTCCTCAACGAGCAGCATGGCGACATCTTCGATGCCTTGCGGCTGCAGAAATTCGCGATAGAACGCACAGTCATCGTTGCAGAGCTCAGGCGTGAGATACGTGCGCCCCGGCACGAGCCGCTGATAGGGAATCGGATCCAGGGAGGCGAATTCGGAGAAGTACCGCTGCGAGGCCAGGATGGGTTGTGCGCAGTCCACGACCGAGTCGAACCAGACGCCCGGCCCGCTGCGCCGATGAAAGGCAATGTTGGCGTGCACGCAATTCAAGCGCTCGCGCAATGCCTTGAGCAGTCCGAGCCAGGGTTGCTTCTCCAGTGGACCCTCATGAATGAGCGCCAACAGCTCTTCATCGAGTCTGAGCGACTTGCTGCGGAAAGTCGTGCTCGAGAATGTCGTGTGCGCGTGCAAGCGAAACCCCCTTGCGGTCGACCAGTTGGCTAGCTTGCTAGTCGGCTAGCCAGAGTAATGGATGCATCTAGCTATGCCGACCAGCTACTTGGCGTCGGATGCCGGTGCAAAACCCAGATCGGCAACGCCGACATCGATGCAACCCGAGACCTTGTGCGCGGCGGGCGTGAGCCGGTCGTAGCCTAGCTTCAGCAAGTAACCGTCGATCAAGCGTTGATAGTTGCTGATCAACCCTTCGACTTGATTCGACAGCCGCATGAATTCGAAACCCTTCGTGTGCAAGCCGCGCTGCTGCTTCGGCAGGTTCGAGAAGTCCTGCTTCGGAATGGGCGGCCAGCGCGGATCGTCGAAGCTCATCGGCGTCGGCGTCTTGATGGGCGCACGCTCTGCGCCTTCGGGGAAGCGGGTCAGCGACCACAGTTCGAACAGACATTCCTCGGGACCCAGCGGACGAATGCGATAGGACGAGGCGCTCCCGTACGTCGGCAACAAGAAATAGTGCGGAAAACAGAAATTCACCGACGTCGCGAAGCGCTTCGCGTCAACGTCATTGAGATCGGGGAT
>CBJNAT010000504.1:0-3270 GCA_966434585.1 uncultured Gammaproteobacteria bacterium
GAGTGTGCTGATGCTCAGCGGCTGTGTGACGCCGCAGACAGAAGAGCCGGCAGGTGCGCCGCTGCAGGAGCAGTCGCTAGGCCTCGGCACTGTTGCGATGTCCGTCCCTGCCGAGGAGTGGTGGCGGACGTTTGGCGATCCGCAGCTCGACTCGCTCGTGACCGATGCGCTGCGTGACAGTCCGACGCTGGCATCGGCATTGGCCAGGCTGCGGTCGGCGCAAGCGCAGGCCAGCGTCGCGAACGCTGGCAACGATCCGCGCTTTGCGATCGACGCGGACGAGACGTACCAGCGGCTTTCGGAGCACTACTACATTCCGGAGCCGTTCGGTGGAGCGCGGTCTTGGGTCGGTCAGGCTCAGGCAAGTATGAATTGGACCCTGGACTTCTGGGGTCGGCAAGCGGCCGTCATTCGCCAGGCCGAATCGCAACTCGCTGCCAGTCAGCTCGACATCGGCGCCGCACGGCGCGCGCTCGCCGGTTCGGTGACGCAGAGCTATCTCGACCTGCATCGCGCCTGGGAGCTGCTCGATATCGCAACGCGTCTGCGCGATCAGCGCGAAGACCTCGTGCGGTTGACCCAGCAACGTGTGAACGCGGGCATCGACACACAGATCGAGCTCAAGACCGCCGAGTCGAATCTCGCGCAAGCGCGCGCCGGTCTGATGCAAGCAGCAAGCGTGCGCGATGTGGCCGTGCATCGCGTGGCCGCGCTCGCTGGCTACGGCGCAGATCGATACGCGCGGATCGATCGTCCACGATTGCAGCTCGATGCGCAGTTGAATCTGCCCGACAGCTTGCCGCTCGACCTGCTCGGCCATCGGCCCGATGTATTGGCCGCGCACGCACGCATTGACGCGGCCGATGCGGGTCGTGCGGCTGCACGGGCGGCGTTTTATCCGGATATCAACCTGCGCGGGTTCGTCGGCGTGCAGGCAATCGGACTCGATGAGCTGGCGAAGACCGGCAGCCTCGTTTATGGCGTAGGGCCCACGCTGCACGTGCCGATCTTCGATTCGAAACGTCTGAGAGCCGAGTACAAGAACGCGACGGCAGATCTCGATACGGCGATCGCAAGCTATAACTCGACGGTGCTCGAGGCTGTGCGCGAAGCGGCCGATCAACTCACGTTGAGCGTCGCACTCGCCCAGCAGATCGGACACATGACGCAGGCTGTCGATGCGGCGAACACGGCGTACGAGCTCGCACGCAAGCGCTATTCCGCCGGGCTCACGACACAACTGACGGTGCTCAATGCCGAGTCGCAGGTGCTGAACGCGCGCCGCGATCTCGTCGGGGCCACCACCCATCTCGTGCTTGCTCGCGTCGCTCTGCGCCTGACGCTCGGCGGTACGTTTGACGTCGCCCCGCGCGCGAGGTCCTGAACGGAGTCCCCATGAACGATCCGGCATCCATCGCTGAAACGCCCAACGGTACGCGTCGCAAGCGTCTTCTCATTCTCGCAGCGGTGGTTGCCGTGCTGGGCATCGGCTATGGCCTGTACTGGCTGCTGCACGCCCGCTTCTACGAAAGTACCGATGACGCATACGTGGCCGCCGATCTCATCCAGATCACGAGCGAGGTCCCGGGCTCGGTTACGGCCGTGCACGTCGATGACACTCAACACGTGCAGCGCGGGCAGGTGCTCGTCGAGCTGGAGCGCGCCGATGCGGAAGTCGCGATGTCCAGAGCGGAAGCGCAGCTCGCGAGCACCGTGCGCGATGTGCGCGGGCTCTTCACCCAGGCGAATGGGCTGCGTGCGCAGCTGCGCGAACGTGAGGTGATGCTGCAGACCGCCCGCGCCGATCTCGCGCGCCGCGAGCAGATCGCCCGCGACGGCGCCGTTTCAGCCGAAGATTTGCAGCATGCGCGTGAACAGGTTGCACAGCTCGAAGCGGCACTGAGCGTCACGCGTGGAGCGTTGCAGACCACGGGCGCGCAGATCGAGGGCACGACCATCGAAACGCATCCGCGAGTGCTTGCGGCTGCGGCGCACGTGCGCGATGCGGAGCTCGCGCTCAAGCGCACCCGCATCGTTGCGCCCATCGAAGGCACGGTCGCTCGGCGCAGCGTGCAGATCGGCGCGCGCATTGCCGCGGGCGCGCCGCTCATGGCCGTCGTGCCGCTGACGAATGCGTGGGTGGATGCCAACTTCAAGGAAGTGCAGTTGGCCCGTGTGCGCATCGGTCAACCCGTGAAGCTCGAATCGGATTTCTATGGCGGCAGTGTCGAGTATCACGGTCGAGTCGTGGGGCTCGGCGCCGGCAGCGGTAGTGCGTTTGCCTTGCTGCCGGCTCAGAACGCAAGCGGCAACTGGATCAAGATCGTGCAACGCGTGCCCGTGCGCATCGCGCTCGATGCGCAGGAACTCGCTGGGCATCCGTTGCGCGTCGGACTCTCGATGAACGCGAGGATCGACCTGCATGACACATCAGGTCCACTCGTGGCGATCGAAGTCCGGCCGGCTCCGCAACAGGTGGTCGAAGACGTGTCGGCTGCGAGCGCCGCGGCTGAGCGCATCACGCGCATCATCGCTGCCAATGCAGGCACGAGCGCGACCGATCAACTGACCGGACGGCTCTGATCGTGAGTGCCGTCGCGCCTGTCGCACCCTCCTTCAGCGGGTCGCGCCCGCTGATCGCCTCGGCGCTCGGGCTCGCCACCTTCATGCAGGTGCTGGACACGACCATTGCGAACGTCTCGATTCCGACGATCGCCGGTGATCTTGGCATCTCGGGCGAGCAGGGCACGTGGGTCATCACTTCGTTCGCCGTCTCGAACGCGATCTCCGTGCCACTCACAGGTTGGCTGATGCAACGCTTTGGCGTCGTACGTGTGTTCGTCGTCTCAGTGTTGGTCTTCACGCTTGCTTCCTTCCTGTGCGGCATGGCGTGGAGCCTCTCTTCGCTCGTGTTGTTCCGTGTGCTGCAGGGGGCTTTCTCCGGGCCGATGATTCCGGGGTCTCAGGTATTACTGCTGTCGATCTTTCCCGCCGAGCGGAAGGCGACGGCTTTGACTATCTGGTCCGGCACGACGCTCATCGCGCCGATCTGCGGCCCGCTTCTCGGGGGCTATCTTTCGGATAACTGGTCCTGGCCGTGGATCTTCTGGATCAACGTGCCCGTCGGTCTCTTCAGCGCTTACATCTGCTGGCGGGGACTGCACCGCCACGAGACACCGAGGCAGCGACTGCCCATCGACACGGTCGGCCTCACGCTGTTGGTGATCTGGGTCGGCACGCTGCAAATCATGCTCGACACCGGTAAGGACC